>JAKSMS010000015.1 GCA_024400415.1 Bacteroidales bacterium
ATCGGCGAGAGCCGGGTGAGCGTGCCAGAAGCCTTCTACAAGGTGGTCTACGACCCCGCCCGCGGCAAGATGGTAGGATGGATAGTGCCTCACGAAAACCTCAAGGCCACCGCGCCCAAGCTGGCCACCACCGTGGATGAGGTAGAAGCGGCAACAGGCATAGACTTCTTCTCAGCGCTGCCCGACGAACTCGAAAACGCCATGGAGAGCACCTACAGCCGCGACGACTGGAACTGGAAATAACGGGGCAAGAAAGCATTTTTTTGCAATTTCTTTTCTCCATGTGCGATTTTATTCGTATCTTTGCAGTCTCAAATAATGAATAATTATTAATTAAAATCAATAAAAATGTCAGAAAAAATCGCTACTTTAAGAGACAGTGCAGCCATGCGTTGGATTGCGCTTCTGCTCTTGGCGCTCGCTATGTTCTGCGCCTACATCTTTGTCGACATCCTGTCGCCAATCAAAGACCTCATGCAATCCGAGCGCGGATGGGACTCACTGGCTTTCGGCACCATGCAAGGTTCTGAGACCTTTCTCAACGTGTTCGTATTCTTCCTCATCTTTGCCGGTATCATCCTGGACAAGATGGGCGTACGCTTTACTGCCGTACTCTCCGGCGTGGTAATGCTCTGTGGTGCATTTATCAAATATTATGCCATCTCCGAGTCATTTATCGGCAGCAGCCTCGAAGGCTGGTTCAACACCCACCTCAACCACATTCCAGTATTCGAACAATTGGGCGTATCGCCATTCTATGAGGGCATGCCTGCTTCTGCCAAGCTGGCAGCCATCGGATTCATGATCTTCGGTTGCGGTACTGAAATGGGCGGCATCACCGTCTCCCGCGGTATCGTGAAATGGTTCAAAGGCCGCGAGACCGCACTGGCCATGGGCTCCGAAATGGCCCTCGCACGCCTTGGCGTTGCCACCTGCATGATTTTCTCACCCTTCTTCGCTAAACTCGGCGGCCACGTTGACGTAAGCCGCTCCGTAGCTTTCGGCGTAGTACTGCTCTGCATCGCCCTGATGATGCTCGTTATCTATTTCTTCATGGATAAGAAGCTCGACAGTCAGACCGGCGAAGCCGAAGAGAAAGACGACCCATTCAAGCTCTCAGACCTTGGCAAGATCCTCTCCAGCCTCGGATTCTGGCTGGTAGCACTCCTCTGCGTGCTTTACTATAGCGCTATCTTCCCATTCCAGAAATACGCCGTGAACATGCTCCAGTGCAACCTCACCCTCACCCCAGCCACCGACGGATTCTGGGCTTCTAGCACCGTAACCATCGTACAGTACTGCATCATGCTTCTTGTAGCCGTAGGCTCATTTGCCAGCAACTTCTCAAAGAACCGCGGCGCCAAGATAGGCCTCATGGCCATGGCCGTAGTGGCACTCATCGTATACTGCTACATGGGATTCATGCGAGGCACCGCAGAGACCATCTTCGCCGTATTCCCACTCCTCGCAGTAGCCATCACCCCAATCCTGGGCAACATGGTTGACCACAAAGGCAAGGCTGCTTCAATGCTGATGATCGGTTCACTGCTGCTCATCCTCTGCCACCTCACCTTTGCATTCGTACTGCCAATGTTCAAGGGCAACGCCATCGGCGGCGTGGTAGTAGCTTACGCTACCATCCTCGTGCTCGGAGCCTCCTTCTCACTCGTTCCTGCAGCCCTCTGGCCAAGCGTGCCAAAACTTGTTGACGAGAAGATCATTGGTTCAGCTTACGCACTTATCTTCTGGATCCAGAACATCGGCCTCTGGCTGTTCCCACTCCTCATCGGCAAGGTGCTCGATGCCACCAACGTAGGTGTTACCGATCCAAACCAGCTCAACTATACCTGGCCTCTCGTTATGCTTGCATGCCTCGGCGGCGCAGCACTTCTCATCGGCCTCTACCTGAAGGCTGTTGACAAGAAGAAGCACCTCGGCCTCGAAGAGCCAAACATCAAGCCAGCCGAATAAACACGGCCAGCCCAACATAAAAGAAAAGCCCCACCGTCCGGTGAGGCTTTTTCTTATTCCCCAACGGGCAGCCACATTCCTCACCGCGAACTTCGCTAGACCAAGGAACTATTGATATGGCGAGACAAGATGCCACTTTCAGCAGACAAGATGCTGAGTGTGTTTAGAAGCAGCCAAACTGGCGCTATTCTCAGTATTTTCTCCGACTAATCTCCGTATCAACTCCGATACCTTAGGCCGAAGAAATGCCCCAGATGATGGACATTCGTACCGCAAGAGGTGACCAGCAGTATCTAGGAACCCTTGATTAGACATCGTAAATCGAATAATCATCGTCTTCGTTATCCGCAGCAAATACTATTTCTATGGGCTGGGATACTATCTTGTGGAGGAGTTGCGTTATTATAATATGATGATGAAACGTTTTTGGTTTTCGGTGCTGTTGGCGGCTTGCGCGGGTGGTGTGCTAGGGCAGGGCATCGACTACAACATACTCTGCTCGCTGCAGGAGCGCCGCACCACGACAATGGACCAGACGATGCGATGGGTGAGCAACTCGCTGATTCTGGCACCCATGGTGCCGGCCACGCTGGCCCTAGGAGGCTGGATAGGCAACAACGACGAATTGCTGCACAGCAGCGGACAGATGGGGGCATCGCTACTCGCCACGGGCGGAATTACCCTGGGTCTGAAATATGGCGTAAAGCGCCTGCGCCCCTATCAGAAATACCCTGATGACCTGATAAGCGTGACGCAAGAACCCGACCCTTCATTCCCTTCAGGTCACACTTCGTTCGCATTCTCGACAGCAGTATCGATGTGCCTACAATACCCTCGGTGGTATGTGGTAGCGCCGAGCCTGATATGGGCTTCGGCAGTAGGGTTTTCGCGACTTTACCTAGGCGTGCACTTCCCATCCGACGTACTGACAGGCATGCTGATAGGATCGCTGTCGGCCTGCATCACCTACCAGATTGAACAGCAACGGCTCAGTCAGAAGAGCATACCCCAGCCCAAAGTGATGCTTCCTGCAATAAGGGTGGTTTTCTAAAGAATTTCGACCTACCGCTGAGATATATGCCTTACAAAATGTTTGGACTTATAAAGAAGATTATCTAACCAAAATCTACTATAGAAACAATAAAGGGAACCAACAGGTTCCCTTTTATTATGGCTGGTGACGTAACGACACCATCAACTATTCTACATTGACCAGATAGTAGTTCTTTTTGCCTTTCTGGAATAGGATACAGCCAGAATTGAGAACGTCCGAGGCGGTGACGGAATAGTCCTCGCCAACCTTGGACTTGTTGATGGAGATAGAGTTCTGCTTGAGTTCGCGACGAATCTCACCCTTTGAGGCAAACATATTGGTTTCGGCAGCGCAAAGATCGATAACGGAAACGCCTGATTCTAATACGGAACGCTGAATAGTAAACTGCGGTACGCCTTCAAAAACGGATAGGAGAGTCTCTTTGTCGAGCGAGTTGAGCTGTTCGGTAGTGCCTTTGCCGAAGAGGAGTTCAGAAGCAGCAACAGCGGCCTCGTAGTCCTTCTCAGAATGTACTCGGCAGGTGATATCCTTGGCAAGAGCCTTCTGAAGGATTCGGCGCTCCGGTGCCTCAGCGTGCTGTCGCTCGAGTTCCTCGATTTCCTCTTTGGTGAAGAGGGTAAAGATGCGGATATAGCGAGCAGTGTCCACGTCGGAGCAGTTGAGCCAGAACTGATAGAACTTATAGGGGCTGGTCTTGGCTGGGTCGAGCCATACGTTGCCTCCTTCGGTCTTGCCGAACTTGGTGCCGTCAGCCTTGGTGATGAGGGGGCAGGTAAGCGCAAAAGCCTCGCCGCCTTCCATGCGGCGGATCATCTCAGAACCAGTAGTAATGTTGCCCCACTGATCGGAACCACCCATCTGTAGTTTGCAACCCTTGGTGCGATAGAGGGTAACGAAGTCGAAGCCCTGCAACAGCTGATAGCTGAACTCGGTAAATGAGATACCGGTCTCCATGCGTTTCTGTACAGAGTCTTTAGCCATCATGTAGTTGACGGTGATATGCTTGCCTACATCGCGAATAAAGTCGAGAAAGAGGTAGTCTTTCATCCAGTCATAGTTATTGACGATCTCGGCGCCATTTACAGGGTTGTCGAAATCTAGGAACTTGGAGAGCTGCTGTCGGATGCAGTCTACATTGTGTTGAACCTCTTCTGGGGTTAGGAGCTTGCGCTCAGCAGCCTTAAACGATGGGTCACCAATCATACCGGTAGCACCGCCCACAAGGGCTAGTGGTTTGTGTCCAGCGATTTGAAGATGCTTGAGAAGCATAATCGACACGAGATGACCGATATGGAGAGAATCTGCAGTAGGGTCAATACCCACATAGGCAGTAGTAACCTCTTTGGAGAGCTGCTCTTCTGTGCCGGGCATCATCTGATGGATCATGCCACGCCATTGGAGTTCTTGTACGAGATTTGTGTTCATCAATATAATAGGTATTATATATAAAAAGAGGTCCTGACGAGAGCCAGAACCTCTCTTTCTATCTTAATTATTACTATCTAACAACCAATTTAGTGGTAGCGGTCTGGCTGCCAACAGTAACATTCACAAGGTACATGCCCTTGAGAAGGTTGTGGCAGTCGATGCTGCGAGTATAGGTGCCTTCAGCAAGACGACCGAGGTTCTCGGAGAGAACAACCTTGCCCGTGATATCGAATACTTTTACAGTTGCAACACCAGCCTTAGCTACAGAGAGTTCGAGGTTGGTATGGCTTACTGCTGGATTAGGATATACGCGAACGTTGTTGATGCTGTTAGAGAATACGACTGGAATATCGGTGTAGTCGGTAGAGTCTACAATCTCATTCTCATGGTTGGTAACGTAGATGCTGTCCATGAAGATGCCGCGGCCATAGGTGCCGAAGTACATTGCATATGGGTATTTGGTGCGACCAAAGAGGTAGTCTTCTGCATTGAAACCAGTGTGCTTGGTGTAGCGGTAGAGTGGCTGGTTAGCGGTCTGCTGGCACATAGCGGTAACAGGAACGCCATTGAAGTTGCCATACTCGCTCCAAGAAGAGGCATTGAAAGAAGCAGCATTGAATGCGTTGAAGTCAGACTGGAAAGCGCCAACCTCAGAACCAACAAATACCTTTACAGCATTGGAGGTAGAGTCAATAGCAATCATACCGGAGTAAACAGGGTTAACACGCTCGGCAGTAGAACGGCCGAAAACGTTGGCAGCCTGGGTAGCTGCAGTAGTGGTAGAAATGTTGCGGATGTAGACAACATTGTCGTGGCTAGCATCGAAGCCGCCAAAAGTAACCATCATAGCATCGCTTCCTGCCTGTGGGTTAACGCTGATGGAAGTGATGAGACGATTGAATACGGCAACAGTGTCGTAGAGCATATTTGAGGTGGTACCATAGCCGCTCTTAAGCTGGAGAAGCTTGTAGATCTCAGCTGGAGGCATGGAGTAGTCAACGCTGTCGTTGAAACCGGTAACGCGAACGAGGTATGAAGTGCTGTTCTTCTGATCATCGATGGTAGCAAAGAGGTGCTCGCCGTCATTTGACCAAGCGCAAAGATGAACATTGGTAGTATCGTTATCGAGGAAGATAGGCTGTGGCCAGAACATCCAGGTCTTACGTTCTGCTTCGGCGCTGTAAACCTTGGAGAAGTCAGCAGGGAACCAGTTTACGAATACGGCAGACTGACCACGGTCAGTACGGCCAACGATAGCAAGACGGCTGTGGATTGGGTTGTGAACGGTGAACTGCATACCCTCTTCAACTACGAATCCCTGTGGGAAGGTATAAACGAAAGGATAATATGAATGTGCGCGCGATAATACTAATACTTGGTCGCCAGCATTGATGCGGCCGCCAACTGCGATGGTATCAGCCTGACCGTTGCGGATGATGATAGCACCAGACTTGAGGTTGGTGTCATTGGTGATGAAGATATCGAGTGGGAAGGTGATAGAGTCGCCCTTTGCCACGCTGTTGGTGGTTTCGAAGAGCGACATAGATGGGGTGATTCTTGAAGAAGCGCTCATCTCTGGAGAAGCGAACTCAGAACCGATGGTCCAGGTCTGGGTGTTGGTGAAATCGTTGTAGTCGTTGTTTGCACGGCCGAAACCAGCATCACTCGAAACGAAGATGCAACGACGCTTCTGAGGTTCAACCTGCTGGAACATAGAAGCAGCCACATGACCGCCATTGTTACCGTTGAAGATAACGTTGCCAAGGTGGTTGGCAGCAGATACGGAGTCATACCAAGTGCGGTTGGTGTCGCCACCATTGTGAGCCAGACGAGCCTCTATGAATACGTCTGCATAACCGTGAACACCTGAAATAAGGGAACCATCAGGGCAAACGGCAAGACCATTAACCTGAGCCACATTGAGACCACGATTGATGTTGGTGAATGAACGGAAGTTGTTCGAGGTCATAAACACACCACCATCGGTAGCAATATAGTAGTAGTTGTTATTGTTACGGTAAACAGGGAGAATCTGATGGATGCCGGAGTGAACGAAAACTGAACTTGTGAAAACCTGAGACATATAATCGCCGGCATTGAGCATCATTTCTGGATAGGTAGCCATAGTCCACTGGAAATAAGAGTTCTCAACAAAACCTTCACCGATTTGGATATTGGTACCAGCCATGAACACACGGTCAGCATTGCCTGGATCTACGGTAAGAGCGCCGCAGAGGTTGCCGTTGTTGTAGGTAAGTGGGTTTACGGTTGGGGTGTTGAGAAGAGTCCAAGACTGCTGGTCTTTAGAGAGGTAAAGGCCCTCGAGTGCACCGTTCTGATCAATTACCATGGCATAGAGGTAAGAAGGATCGGTAGGAGCGGTTGCGAGTTCGATAGCGGTGTTGGTGCCGCCGAAAGCTGGATTTGAGGCAGAAATATTAATGATCTGGCCATTGTTGAATACGTCGCTCTGACGATACAGCTGATTGCCGCAAGTGAAGTAAGCCATGTTGCGGAGCTCTACGAGTTCAACATCACGCACGGCGCCTTCTGAGAAAATCTGCCTTGGCTGAGCCTCGCCTTGAACATCCCAACGATAGAGGCCCTTTGCGGTAGCAATGTAGAGGTAATCGTGTCCATTATGGGACATAACGGCCACCTTGTTGATGATAGCCCACTCATCCTGTGCAGTTGTAGGAGCTGGAACAAGCTGGGTGAACTCACCAGTAGCAGGCTTGAAGCTCACAAGGCCGCGGCCGAGTGGAGCGAATGCGGAAGAGTTGAAGCCAGTCTGGTATCCAGCCTCACCGGTAGCGATGTAGATAGTGTTGTCGCTGCCCTGAACCATGCTGGTGATAGGGAGAACAACCGACTTGCCGTTGATAGTGCAAGGAACATACTGCCATTCTGAGTGCTGAGCATCTCTGTAATAGAGACCGCCAGCCACAGCGCCAGCATAGATGGTCTCACGGGTGGTGTCGCTCTGATCCATGAGGACGGTGCGAACGCGTCCACCGATGTTGTCAGGACCCACTTCAACGAGTGAATTTGCAGGAGTTTGGGCCATTGCTGAGCCTGTTGCGAACGCAAACAAGCCTACAAATAGACCAAGAAGTACTTTTTTGCTTTTCATAAGATATTAATAATTAATTAGATATTTTAAAATCGCATTTATGAATCAACAAGCAAAGATACGCATTTTTTTTGAATTTGAAACGCTTTTTTAATAAATAGTAAAAAAAAATGCATTTTCAACAATATTTTTTTCAAAAGATGCGTTAGTAGCAGAAACATTTAATCAGAACGCAAAGACCATGAATGAGACTGTGAACATTCAAGAGCTCAACGAACGCATTTCACGTGAAAGTGCCTTTGTAGACACCCTCACGATGGAAGTTCGTAAGAATATTATTGGCCAGAAGCAGATGATAGAAAGCCTGATCATCGGACTGCTAAGTGACGGACACATCCTATTAGAGGGTGTTCCAGGACTGGCCAAAACACTCACCATCAATACGCTGGCCAAGGCCATCGACGCCAAGTTCAGCCGTATACAATTCACTCCCGACCTGCTCCCCGCCGACCTCCTCGGAACCATGATCTACAGTCAGAAGAGCGAGACTTTCCAGGTAAAGAAAGGTCCTATTTTCAGCAACTTCATTCTTGCTGACGAAATCAACCGTGCTCCTGCAAAAGTCCAGAGTGCGCTGCTCGAAGCCATGCAGGAACGCCAAGTTACTATCGGAGACACCACTTACAAGCTCGATGCGCCATTCCTAGTGATGGCCACCCAGAATCCCATCGAGCAAGAAGGAACCTATCCCCTTCCCGAGGCACAGGTCGACCGATTCATGCTCAAGGTGGTAATCAGCTACCCGAAACGCGAAGAGGAGCGACAGATACTCCATCAGTCGATGACCGGCGGATTTGCCCAGCAGCAGCCTATTCTTAAGCCAGAAGACATCATCCGCGCCCGCCAACTGGTGAAAGAGGTATATATGGATGAGAAGATTGAAAACTATATCACCGACATTATTTTTGCAACAAGATTCCCTCAGCAATACGGACTTGAGAAACTAAACGGACTCATCAGTTATGGAGCATCGCCACGTGGAAGCATCAGCCTGGCCCAAGCCTCAAAAGCCTATGCTTTCATTAAGCGTCGCGGCTACGTAATCCCCGAAGACATTCGTGCCGTAGCCATGGAAGTGCTGCGCCACAGAGTAGGTCTCACCTACGAAGCCGAAGCTAGCAACATCACAAGCGAAGAAATTGTAAACGAAATTCTTAATAGAGTAGACGTTCCCTAAAAAACTGGACTTCATCCAACGCTCAAAGCAATGGAAAAGAATAACGATATCCTAAAAAAGGTGCGCAAGATTGAAATCAAGGCGCGTGGACTCTCACGACAGATGTTTTCGGGAGAGTACCATAGTGCTTTCAAGGGCCGAGGCATGGCATTCAGCGAAGTGCGAGAATACCAATATGGCGATGATGTGCGCAACATAGATTGGAACGTAACTGCCCGACTCAGCCATCCTTATGTAAAGGTGTTTGAGGAAGAACGAGAGCTGACCGTTATGCTGCTGGTGGACGTGAGCGGATCCAACCGATTCGGCACCCACCACCAATTCAAGGAAGAACTCGTGGCAGAAGTCGCAGCCACCTTGGCATTCAGCGCCATACAGAACAACGACAAAGTGGGCGTGATCCTCTTTAGCGATAAGATTGAGAAGTTTATTCCACCCCAAAAAGGAAGCACCCACATCCTGCGCATCATACGCGAACTAATCACCTTTGAGCCACAGAGCAGCGGATCAAACCTAACTCAGGCCATGCAGTACTTCAGCAATCTTATCAAAAAGAGATGCACAGCCTTTCTGCTGAGCGACTTCTACGACGACCACTTCGAGGACGCCATCAAGATTGCTTCACAGAAGCACGACCTTGCGGCACTACGCATAATGGATGAAAGGGAACTCGAAATGCCCAACATTGGACTCACCAAGTTCTACGACCCTGAGACACAAGTCACTCAGTGGATAGACACTTCGAGTCGACAAGTAAGAGAATCCTTCGCCCAAGCCAGCCGCGAGCACGAAAACGCCGTAACGAGTCTGCTTGACAAATATGGCATTGACCATGCCGAACTCTATACCGGAGAGGATTTTGTAAAACCGCTGCTGAAACTCTTCAGAGCGCGCAGCTGATAGTATTTGCATACGATGAATCAGTATAAGAAAATATCAATTATCCGAATGGTCCTGCTGCCGATTCTGACAGTCTTGTCAATTAGCGTTCAGGCCCAAGTGAAGGCTTCTTTCGACAGCGTCAGCATCCTAATCGGAAGCCAAACCACCCTCACCATAAGCGGCACCAGCCAGTACCCAACAACCGAGGAACTTTCTCAAGACGGACTGGTTGCGCTAGAGCAATGGTACGATACTATTGATGGCAACATCCTCCAGAGAACCACCATTACCAGTTTTGACGAAGGCGACCACTTCTTGAGATATACTCCTGACGATTCCCTGCTGCTCACCGTCAACGACGTGGCTAATGTCGACACCACATCCCTCGACATTAAGGATATTGCCGGACTCATGGAAGAGCCCTACACCTTTTGGGAAATCTTCCGATGGATATTATTAGCAATGGGTATCGCAGCCTTAATTGCCGGAGGAATATGGCTGGCTCGCTACATCATCAGAAAGCGCCGCGAGAACCAGCCCATCATTCCAATGCCCAAGGCACCGCAAAAACCAGCCGACCAGCGGGCCCTCGACGCGCTGGAGGCGCTACGCACCAAGCAGTTGTGGCAGCAAGGCAAACTGAAAGAATACCACACCGACCTCACCGACATCTTGCGCCAGTTCCTCGAAGAATGCTATGCCATTCCATCCACTGAAATGACCTCAGACCAGACGCTCGACGCCTTTGAGTCTACTCGGACTTGTACTACAGAAAGCAAGGAGATACTACGCAGAATACTGCTAACTGCCGACATGGTAAAATTTGCCAAATCCGAGCCGCTGCCTCACGAGCACGACCGCTCGATGAGCGACGCCAAAGCTTTTGTAATGGCCTGTCACGAATCAGACGAACGGCTTGCTGCCGAGAACAATCCTAAAACCAAAGAGTCTTAATCATGAGCAACATCACATTCGCACACCCATGGATACTGCTGCTTCTGGTTCTGATTCCGATGCTGGCAGCATGGTATATTTTTAAATATCGAAAACAGCACGCAGCACTCCAATTCTCGAATCTTAAGCTGTTCCAGAATGCCAAGAAGACCTTCCGACAGCGATTCTACCCTGCACTGTTCGCATTGAGAATGGTGGCATTAGCTGCTGCCATAGTAGCCCTAGCGCGTCCTCAAAGCATGCTCAGCCGCCAAGAAATGAAGGTCGAAGGAATTGATATCGTACTGGCAATGGACGTTAGCGGAAGCATGCTGGCCGAAGACTTCCGGCCTAACAGATTAGAGGCCGCCAAATCAGTGGCCAAAGACTTCATCGACGGACGTCGCAACGACCGTATCGGATTAGTTGAATTTGCAGGCGAAGCCTTCACCCAGACGCCGCTTACCATCGACCACCAGATACTTCTGCGCCAACTCTCCTCTATGAAGAGCGGAGACCTCAAAGATGGCACCGCACTCGGAGACGGACTTGCCACTGCAATCAACCGCATCAAAGACAGCGAAGCCAAAAGCAAAGTCATCATCCTTCTCACCGACGGCATGAACAACCTTGGTTCTGTCGACCCCCAGCATGCTGCCGAGATTGCAGCCCTCTACGACATACGGCTCTACACCATCGGCGTGGGCACTAGAGGCAATGCCCCCTACCCTATGAGAGACCAATTTGGACGCATCCACTATCAGAATATTCCTGTAGAAATCGACGAGCCGCTGATGACCGAAATGGCCAATACCACCAAAGACGGACGCTATTTCAGAGCCACCAACAAGAAGTCGCTCAAAGAGATCTTTGCACAGATAGACAAGATGGAGCGCACCAAAGTTGACGTAACGCAATACAGCCAGCACCGCGACGAATATTGGCCATGGCTCATTATCTCCCTTGCCGCTTTGGCAATCGAGGAACTGCTTCGCTTATTATACTTCAAAAAGTAATACGCCATGATTTTCGAAAAACCTCAAATATTATATCTGCTCATACTGATTCCACTACTGATAGCCTTGTGGGTATGGATGAGGATACGCAATCGCAGACTGCTTGAACGGTTTGCCGACAAAGGAATGTTCGGCAGACTGATACCCGACGAGTCGAGAAGGCGTCCTGCGACCAAGATGATCCTCCTCATGAGCGCATTAGCCTGCCTGATAGTGGCAGTAGCCAATCCCCAAGTGGGAAGCAGAATGGTTAAAGGTCAGAAACTCGGCAGCGACATCGCTATCTGCCTAGACATCAGCAACAGCATGATGGCCGAAGACCTTCAGCCCAACCGCCTAGAACGAAGCAAGCGAATAGTCAACAATCTGCTCAACGAACTGGGCGGCGACCGCGTCTCGCTCATCGTATTTGCCGGCAGCAGCTACATCCAGATGCCCCTAACCAACGACTATAGTGCCGTAAAACTATTTATGGACCAGATAAGTTGCGACCTTATCAGCCAGCAGGGCACCGCTATCGGTGACGCCATCGAGAAAGCCATGGAAAGCTTTGGCTACGGAGACCCCGACCGAGAATGGGAACGCAGTAAAAGCCGCGCAATCGTAGTCATTAGCGACGGTGAAAACCACGAAGATGATGCCGAAGAGGCCGCCAGCAAAGCCAGCAAAGAAGGTGTAATAGTATGCACTATAGGCATGGGCCTTCCCGAAGGAGTACCCATTCCAGAATACGTCAGAGGCCAGCGCGTAGGCTATAAGAAAGACCACAACGGCAACACCGTCACCACCAGCCTTAACGAAAAAATGCTGTCCGACATCGCCGAGGCCGGCAACGGAACATACTTAAGAGCCGGCAACATCAACGCCAGCCTTAGCGCCATCACCAACGAAATCGAGTCCCTCGAAAAAGCAAATTTTGGCGAAGCCATGTTCAGCGAATACGAAAGCCGATACATGTACCCTCTAGTGGCAGCAATCGTGCTAATGATACTGGAACTGATGATCTTTGAACGAAGAAACAAGAAGTTCAACCTTAGCAAAATCCTCCAAAAGAAATGAAGAAGATATTCATCATACTCACGCTAACGATGCTATGCTCGATAGCCGATGCCCAGACCCAAGCCAACAAAAAGGCTGTGCGCCAGGGCAACAATCTGTATGGCAAAGAGAAATACGAAGACGCCTCCACTGCATACCTGAAAGGCATCGGACAAGACAGCACCTACCACAAGCTCCACTACAACCTAGGGAACGCGCTCTATCGGCAGAAAAACTACGGTGAAGCACAAAAACACTTTGAAACCGCTATAAAAAGTCCATCAATATCCAAGGCCGAAAAAAGCAGAGCCTACCACAATCTGGGCAATTGCCACCTCCAATCAGGACTACAGAACAGACAAAACGGAATGAACGAATTCCAGCAAGCCGTCGACAACTACAAGGAGGCCTTGAAGCTCGACCCAAAAAACGAGGACACACGCTACAACCTATCTTACGCTAAGAAGCTATTGGCCCAAGCCCAACAGCAACAGCAGCAACAGCAACAAAACGGCGGCGGCCAAGACAATAAGCAAAACCAGGACCAGAACAACCAAGACCAAAAACAGAACAACCAGAACAATCAAAACAAAGACCAAAATAAAGATCAGAACAAAGACCAGCAACAGAACCAGAACGGCCAACAAAAGAAGCAAGACCAACAGGATCAGCAGCAACAAAAGCAGAAAAAGCAGGATGCCGAGCGACTGCTCGATGCCGTTCGAAACAACGAAAAGAATACCATAAAGGATAAACAGAAAAAACTCGAAGTGGGCCGCGTCGGCACCATTGAGAAAGACTGGTAAAGACCATAGAAATGAAAAGACTTTTAGCACTAGCTGCACTCTTATTATCACTTTGCGGCCTTCAGGCCCAGCAGATAACAGTCCAGGCCCCCCGTTCGGTGCCTGCTGGTCAGTATTTCCACGTCCGCTTTGAAGTCAACGGACAAGCCTCACAGTTCGAACCGCCTACCGTCACTGGTGCCAAAATCGTGAGCGGCCCTAGCTACCAGATGAGCAGCAGCACGTCCTACGTCAACGGCCGGTCCACTAGCAGCGTATCCACCACTTTCGATTACGCCATGCGGTCCGACAAAGAAGGCACAGCCACAATAGGCGCAGCATACTGCACGGTTGGCGGTCAGAAGGCGGCTTCACAAGGATTCACTATCAAGATCACAAAACCCGACCCACAACAGCAGCAGCGCCAGCAGGCACAAAGCAATCCTCGCCAGCAAGCCTCGGCAGACCAACCGGTGGAAATTGATGCGAAGAGCCTCTTTGCCCGCGCTTCGATTAGCAAATCCAATCCATACAAAGGTGAGCAAGTCATCATCACCTATAAAATCTACACCCAAGTTCCGCTAAGCCAATACCAGATAGACAAACTGCCCGGCAATAAAGGATTCTGGAGCGAAGACCTCAGCGAAGGCCGCAAGATCAAGCAATACGAAGAAACCGTTGACGGAAGACGCTATTCTGTGGCCGAAATCCGCAGAGGTGCTATGTTTGCTCAAGAAAGCGGCAATATCCGCATCACTCCTCTCGACCTCGACGTGCTCGCAATGGTTCAACGCCGTCGCACAGGAACCATTTGGGACCTTTTCGACGACCCATTCTTCAATAGCGCCAGAGCCGTAGAGAAACACCTACGAACCAATTCTCTCAATGTACAAGTCAAGCCACTCCCCAACGAACCCGAAGGATTCATTGGCGGCGTAGGCTCATTCGAGGTGAAAGACCAGGCCGACCTTCAAGAGGTGCGCGCCAACGAGGCCGTAACCTACACCGTCACCATCAGCGGCAGCGGCAACCTCATGCTGATCAATACCCCAGAACTCAACTTTGCCCAGAATGTAGAAGTCTACGACCCCGAAACCAAAGACAAGATCAATCGCTCCGACAACGGCATATCCGGCAGCCGAACCTTCCAATGGGTGCTGATTCCTCGAAGCGAAGGCACACTCACCATACCCGAAACCACCATCTACACCTTCGACCCAAAGACTGGCACCTACGCTTCACACAAGATTGGCGGTATCGACATTAAGGTAACCCCTGGCGACCCCAAAGCCATGCAGCACGTAAGCAACAAGAGCGACGTCAAGAAACTCAATTCCGACATCAACTTCATCAAGAAAGGCAACCCGCGCCTTGACCAATTGGGAGACAGCCATCACTTCCTATGGTTTTGGATAATACTCGCTAGCGAAATCATCTTGGCCTGCATTGCTATAGCCGTCGGAAAGCGACGCGAAGCACAAGCCAAGGACATTGCCGGCACCCGACTCCGCCGCGCCACCAAAGAGGCCCGCAAGCGCCTCCGCAAGGCCGAAGCCCACATCAAGAGCGGCAACGACAACCTCTTCTACGAAGAAGTCTACAAGGCCATCTGGGGCTGCCTCGCCGACAAGTTCAACATCAACCTCTCGCAACTATCCAGCGACACCGTGATGGAATGCCTCAAGGAAAAACAAGTCCCCGAAGAGCAGCAGCAGCTTATCCAAACCACTCTCAACGATGTTGATTTCGCAAGATTCGCACCAGGCGACAAGTCGCAACTCAAACAGGAAATCTACGACAAGGCCCTTCGCATGATCGCATCACTCTAACCCAACCCCACAAACCATGAAAAAGACATTCATCTACATACTCTTCGTCATGCTGGCATCCACACTCAGTGCCGCCACACCCGAGCAGCTGATGGAGCAAGGCAACAAGGCTTACGAATCCAAAAATTACCAAGAAGCCATCAACACCTACCAAGACATTCTCCACCAAGGCTATGCTAGCCACCAGCTCTACTACAATCTCGGCAACGCCCACTTCCGCATGGGAGACTACGCCCACGCCATCCTCTTCTACGAGCGAGCCTTGAGAATCAACCCTACCGACGCAGAAACCCTCGAGAATCTTGAGCTGGCACAAAGCCGCACCCAGGACCAGATTGAAGAAATACCCCAATTCCTCGTGGTACGACTCTACAAATCCATGCTGCGCTGGCTTTCGCCAATAGGATGGCTGATAGCCACGCTCATTCTTGCAGCCATCGCCCTATCAGCAATCGTGGTGCTCATCATCAGCAGCAGCTACCAAACCCGCAAATGGAGCTTTGTCATTGCCGCAGCAGCATTGCTAGCAGCCCTACTGGCAGGCGCCAACGCCTGGGCGTCGTACAGCCGCCAGCAAAACCACGACGAGGCCATCGTAATGCCCACCATGATCAGCGTCAAGAGTTCGCCAGAAGAGGGCGGCATAGAAAAGTTCATACTCCACTCTGGCACTAAGGTGGAGATTACCGACGAACTGAACGACTGGTACAAAATAGTCATTGCAGACGGCGAAAAAGGCTGGCTGCACGCAAACGAAATAGAGCGAATATGAAGAAACACCTCTGGATGCTTATAGCCCTTGTAGGCTATGCTTTGAGTGCTTCGGCACAAAAGGACGACGTGCGATACGTCGACAACGAAGAATGCGGCTGCTCGCTAACCTATGTCAACGGCATTCAAACCACACAGAGCGGACGCAAGTTCGGCTTCAAGCTCGACGACGGCACCCAGATCGTTCCCAATAAATACATGTACGTCGACCGTTTCTACAACGGATTCTGCAAAGTATGGATGGACTACGCCCAGGCAGGACTCATCGACAGCACCGGCAAAGAGATAGTGCCATGCATCTTCGACGAGGTGATGACGCCCTCCGAGGGAATGGTCATGGTAATGAAGGACCAAAAACTAGGATACTACACCACAAAAGGCGAGCTGAAGATTGATATCCAATACCCTGCCGCATCCGACTTCCATCAAGGACTAGCCGCCGTAGCCATCATGACGGACACCGACATGGCCTCGTTCGGCTACATCGACACTACTGGACAGGTGGTTATCGAGCCTCAATACCAATTTGCACAACCATTCCAAGAAGGCTACGCCGTAGTAAAACAGTACGACCGATTCGGCATGATCGACCGCAAAGGAAATACCGTCATGCCCATCAAGTACCAGCACATCACGTCAATGAAAGGCGGACGCCTCTTTGCAGGAGTCGACGACGAAATAGCCATGTTCAACGAAGACTTCAAGCAGCTGACCCCTTTCATCTACCAGAGAGTCGACCACGAAGGCAATGGACTCTACCTGATGATGCGCAACAACAAATACGGATTCATCAACCGACAGGGAAAAGAGGTAATTCGCTGCCAATACGATCAGGCCGGCGGCTTCAACGAGGGATACTCATGGGTGACGAAGAACGGACTCTACGGCATCATCAACACCAAAGGCCGCCACCTAATTCCCATCGCCTACGAGAACAACGGCAATTCCCTAGGACTCTACTCCTTCAGCGAAGGGCTTGCCCCCATCTGTAAAGAGGGCAAGGTGGGCTACATCGACAGACATGGAAAACTAGTCATACCAGCCATTTACGATGCCGCAAAACCATTCACCGAAGGCATAGCTCCCGTGTGCCAAAAAGGCCTTTGGGGCTATATCGACCACAAGGCAGAACTCGTCATTCCCACCATATTCGACGATGCCGAAACCTTCGAATCGGGTCGCGCACAGGTGATGCTTCACGGACGCCTGCACTACATGAATCCCAACGGCGAATGCGTGAAAGACTGCAAAGGCATGCCTGGCACTTGGCGAACAGACAGATAGCCTATAAAGCCAGCCTAAACGCAACAAAATAGCGAAACCATTACGTCATCCCAGACCCCATCCCCTACCCTTCATCACGCCCCATTACGGACAATCCAAAGACACCAATTGCCCGCAACGAGGCTTCATCTATCCAATAACCTTTCCTAACAAAGTGCAATGGCCTCATTAAGAATGGCATAACTATTGCTTATCTCAATGTAAACTGGCGCATATGTGCTATATGTGTGCTATATATGTGCTATATATGTCCTATGCTATAGGAATAGCAGAAATATAGCACATATATAGCACACATATAGCACATATGATTGAGATAGGAGCCAGATAGGGGCTAGATGAGAAACAAGAAGTCCGGACCTAAGGAACAAACCGTCCTTCACTAAAAAAGGGGCTGCTTCGATCTAAGGAACGAGTTGCCTCGCTCTAAGAAACAGGATGTGACGGAGCCGTGAAACTAGCGGTGTCGGAGCTGTGAAAAATTAAATTTTTATAAAACTGCGGAAATATCCTTTTTTTTGCATAACTTTGCATAGTTTATTTTTGCTTATTATAAATAGTAAATTTTGAATATGAGACACATGCATACGCGCGTCAAAATCCTACTCGTTCAAATAGTGCTCTTCATGTGCTGCTTTGGCACCTCTGTGAGGGCTCAATCTGAGTCGCAACTCAACAATCATTACCGCAACCTCATCATCGACTACATCCGCCAGGACATCGCCACTCGCGAGAAGGCTATGACCAAGGAGGCCGAGAAGCTGCTCGTGTCGCTTCCCAACTCGGAGAAGCTCTATGACGAGTCGTACATCACGCTGAAGACCGACCTGGCGGAGGGCACCGACGAGGATGGCAATCCCGAGGTGAACTTCGTATACGAGCTGTCCTACAACTGCCGCAGCATCGAGGGCGCCTCCGACGACTACCGCGAGGGCCTCTACCGATGGAACAATTCCAACTCGTGCAAGGCCATCTGCAACCTCACGAAGAAGTTCCTCGACCAGAACTGCCGCGACTTTGTGCGCGACGGCAAGCAGGTGACTGTGCGCATCAATTCGTCCACCGACGCCAAGGAGATCAAGAAGCTGGACTACCTTGGGGAATATGGCGACTTCCGCTACTGCCCGGCCACCTACAACGACGAGCCGGTGCGCATCTCCGTGTCGAAGGCAAGCGGCATCACCACCAACGCGCAGCTGGCATACCTGCGCGGACAAAGTCTGAAGAGCTACTTGGAGGAATATGTGGAGTGCCTCAAGGGCACGGAGAACAAGTTTGAGTTCCATACCCGCACGGCAGCCACCCAAGGCAGCTTCTACCGCCGCAGCAGCGTGCAGATAGTGGTGCATAAGGCCTTCGACGAACTGATTGAAGCCATGACCATCAAGCTGAAGGACGACGGCTATGTGGACTTCAACATTCCAACAACCACTCCTAACAGCAACCCTAACACTTATGTGCTCATCATAGCCAACGAGCAGTATCCCGACCCATTCCCTACAGTGCAGTATGCCGCCAACGACGCCAACGTGTTCCAGCAGTACTGCATCAGCACCCTCGGCATTCCCGAACGCCACACCAAGATACTGGCCGACGCCGGCCGACAGGAGATTAAAGACCTGGGCGTAGAATGGCTCAAGGACATTGCTCGCGCTCAGAAAGGCGAGGTGAAATTCATCATCTACTACGCCGGCCACGGCTTTACGGACGAGAACTATACGCCCTATATCATTCCTAACGGGGTGCGCACCGAAAAGATTCGCCACTTCGACGTGAAGATTGACTGCGACCTGCCGCTGAGCAAGGGCGACGCCAAGAAGGTGATAGCCCAAAGCCTGAGCCTCGACACGCTCTGCAACTGGTTTAACCGCGTGCCCAACCAGGGCATCACTATACTGCTGGACGCTTCGTTCAACGGCTACCAGCGCAACGGCCAGCCCTTTATCCAGACCAATAAGGAGAGCGAGAAGATGCGCGGCATGCGCATACGCAACGACATTGTGATACTCTCGGCCGCACAATTCAACAAACCGGCCTACCTCTACGACGAGCAGCACCACGGATTCTTCACCTACTATCTGCTGAAGGAGCTGCGCCACAACAAGGGGGACATCGACTATGAGACCCTCTTCAACAATATGAGCAAGGGCATCAGCTACGAGTCGTCGCTGCAGAACAAGCTGCAGGAGCCCGCTGTAATACTCGGCGGCAAGGCTAAAGACTCTTGGGGAGTACGCAAATTCAAATAATCCTAACGACTGCGAAATAGATGGAAAAGATCATTCTTGGCGTTGACCCTGGCACCCTTATCTTAGGATACAGCATACTCAGTATCGAGGAGGGCACGCCGCATCTGCTGGCCATGGATGTGCTTTACCTGAAAAAGATTGCCGACTACAACTTGCGCATACGCAAGATATTCGACTCTATGCAGGAGATCATAGACCGCTACCACCCCGACCATCTGGCCATCGAAGCGCCATTCTTCGGCAAGAACGTGCAGTCGATGCTAAAGCTAGGCCGCGCACAGGGAGTGACCATTGCTGCAGCCATGAGCCGCGACCTCTCGTTTACGGAATACGAGCCGGCAACCATCAAGCAGACCGTGGCCGGCAACGGAAATGCCTCAAAGGACCAGGTGCTGCGCATGCTGCAGGCCCAGATGGGGATAGACCTCAACCCCAAGTACCTCGACGCCTCAGACGCCTTGGCCGCAGCCTATACGTGCTATCGCATGATGTACAATCCGAAGGCCGACATCCAGCAGCTGCTCAAGCCACAAGCCAAAACCCGAAAGAAATCATCACGTGCCGCCTGGGGTGACTTCGTGAGCCAAAACCCTGACAAAATCAAATAGTATATGAAACGCCGCTCTACCATACTCCTAATACTGCTCAGCCTCATACTCATGCAGGGCTGCAGACAGGCACGCCCCAAGGTATACAATCCCGCGCAAGTTAACTTCAGCGTGGCCTACAACCCTATATTCGGCAACTGCCTCTACCCTTCGTTTATCCTCGGACTGAACAACTACAATTCCGACGCTTCCGACCTAGAGCTCTTTAGCGTAGAGCTGACTGCCCCAAAAGACGGCTCGGTGGTGCGCATCGTAATAGACTCATCCAACCTCAACTACATCACCATCGACCAAGAGGTGATGGAGAGGCGCGGGCAGCGCTACACCTTCCATCCCTCGATCAAATGGAAATACGACAACCTTTATGCCACCCGCCAGCAAGGGTCGGTAGACTTGACCTTCACCTGCTTTATCAACGACGAAGAGGTGGACATTAAGAACCTCAAGCTCAACTACCGATCCGTGAACGAGTGTCCATTGAGCGCTCGCTATCGCGGCAAGGTATACGACTTCAGATGGCTCTTTGCCGGCTACGTCAACGAGGACCACCCTCAGATTGACCAAATCTTGGCCGAGATACTGAACCAAGGCATCGTGACCACGTTCAACGGCTATCAGACCAACAAGCCCCAGGCCGTTCGAAAGCAGGTGCAGGCCATCTGGTACTATGCCCTCAACCGCGGCATCACATACTCTTCAATATCATGCACCTCCAACCCTGCCACCAACACCAATGTGCAGCACATCAGATTCTTCGACGAGGTGTATAACAACCGCCAAGCCAACTGCATAGACGCATGCGTATTCTTCGCCTCCATCATGCGAAAGATAGGGCTCAAGCCAATCATCTTCGTAGAGCCCTGCCATGCCTATCTAGGCTACTATACCGACAGCAAGCGCAAGAACGTAGAGATATTGGAAACCACGATCACCTCATGGGTCAACTTCCCCGACCTCGACCGCAGCGTAGACGAATCAACTGGACTTCCAAGCGAGGCCAAATACAAGACCATAAGCAAATATCTCACCCAGAAACAGCGCGAAGAATACGCAGCAGGCAAAATGGACCTGCAACAGCTCAAGCAGATTGTGGCCGACACGCTTTTCCGTCGAGCATCGACCTATAATACTGAGCGATTTACGGCCAACCTGCCACACTTCCAAGACACTGCCTCTATCACCTATCAGCAGCTCATCATAGAAGACTTGCGAAACCTGGTGCAGCCCATCAACTGACACATCAGAAAACAAAAGAAATAATAATCAAAAAATAAATACACAAAACATGGAAAAACTTATCATCACTGCCGCTATCTGCGGAGCAGAAGTAACTAAGGAGCAGAACCCTAACGTTCCTTACACCGTAGAAGAAATCGTACGCGAAGCCAAATCAGCCGTAGACGCCGGCGCAGCCATCGTTCACCTCCACGTTCGCGAAGACGACGGCCGTCCAACCCAGAGCCACGTTCGCTTCCAGGAGTGCACCGAGGCCATCCTCAAAGAATGCCCAAACGTAATCCTTATCCCATCCACCGGTGGC
Organism: Bacteroidales bacterium; assembly: GCA_024400415.1. GTDB lineage: Bacteria > Bacteroidota > Bacteroidia > Bacteroidales > P3 > Colimorpha. The sequence goes on from JAKSMS010000015.1 coordinate 21,699, forward strand.
GCAGTAGGAATGACTCCAGACGAGCGTCTTGACTCCACCAACACCACTCCTATCCCAGAGATGGCCACCCTCGACTGCGGTACCTGCAACTTTGGCGATGAAATCTTCGACAACACCATGCCAACCATGCGTGCTTTCGGCAAGCGCATGATCGAGAAGGGCATCAAGCCTGAGTATGAGTGCTTCGAAATGGGCCACCTCGACACCATCCTCACCATGGCTCGCAAAGGCCAGGTTCCTGGCGATCCAATGCAGTTCAACTTCGTACTCGGCGTGCCAGGCTGCACCCCAGCAACCGTAGACAACCTCTGCTGGCTTGTAAACAAGATTCCTGCTGGTTCGACCTGGACTGCTACCGGAATCGGACGCCACGCCTTCACCCTGGCAGCTCCAGCCATCGCTATGGGCGGCAATGTTCGCGTAGGATTTGAGGACAACCTTTACCTCGAGCGCGGCGTACTCGCAAAGAGCAACGGCGAACTCGTTGACAAAGTTGTACGCATGGCTAAACTTCTTGGCCGCGAGGTTGCCACCTCCGACGAAGCACGTCAGATCCTCAGCCTTAAACCACGTCACTAATCGTTTTTTGCAATTATTTGACCATATCGCATACTAAATAGTGTCCGGCCACACCAGTGGTCGGCGCTATTTAATCCTAAAAAAACACAAATGAAGAAAATCATCACCCTCAGCCTTGCCCTCGTGGCAGGCTTGGCTGGAGCAATGGCACAGTCCGACCGGCCAACAGAAAAGATGATGAAGGAATTTCGCCAAACCATCCAGAAGCGAGACATTTCCCAGCGTCATCTCGAATCGAATTTCCCACTATCTGCTACCACTACTAGCCCCAAAGCATCCAACGCCCTTCCTCAAGACCGCGTTTGGTTCCCTGGCGAATGGGAAGAGGTGCAGGCAGTAGTAGTTACCTGCTACTATGACTATCAGCCACTCTACTCACAGGGATCAGGCTATTGGATGGCCGACCCACTCATGTCTGGCGTAGCAGACTACTATAAGTATTCCAACGTCAGCGGTTGGTCTAAGCAGGGCCATGGTCCTTACAAGGCAACCCTCGACTCCGCATCAACCTTTGGCAAGACCTTCTTCTACCTGATGGACGCCATCCAGCTTGGTGGCGCACAGGCTTGGGTACGCGTTGAGAACTATAAAGATTCCGCTATCGTGCTCCGCACCCTTGCCCGTATGGGCCTTCGCCATGACAATATCCGATTCATCTCTGGAACCGGTAACTCATTCTGGTATCGCGACTGCGGCCCAATCTGCTTCTACTATGGCGATCAGGACAATGTTGCCATGCTCGATTTCGGATACTATCCAGGACGTGCTCTTGATGACTCTCTGCCATCACACATCCATCATCAGATGAACATCCCTAACTACCATACCGATATCGAATGGGAAGGCGGCAACTGCCTCGTTGACGGTGCCGGCATGCTTTTCTCATCCGATGCAGTATATAGCAACAACCAAGACCGCTATGGCCAGCTCACTTGGGATGGTGTAAACTACAATACCATTAATTACACCCAGAAGACTCCCATCTCACCATCAGAGACTAAAGCCGCACTCCGCGCACTTCTTGGCCAGCGTGCCACCTACATTCTTCCTGCCTACCAGTATGACGGCGGTACCGGCCACATTGACCTGTACGCTGATATGTGGGATGAGAATGGATTTGTATTCTCCCAGATGCCTTCTAACTATAGCAGCTGGACTGACTATATGACTGGTGCCCGCAATATCGATTCACTCTGTTCTTATAAGTCAATCTTTGACCGCGAATACACCTCCGACTACATTCCATTCCCTTGCACCGACAATGGTGGCAACTTCTCTTCCCAAAACCAGTACGACCAGCAGTATACCCGTACCTATTCTAACCACACTTTCGTGAATAACGTAATCATGCAGCCTGTATTCTCAGAGGTTGTTAATGGTTTACCAACAGCAGCATGGGACCTCCAGCGCTTCAATGAGATTAAAGCCGCTTACCCAGGATACACACTCTACCCTGTAGACGTACGCGAATTTGATGGATCTGGCGGTGCCATCCACTGCATCACCAAGCAGATTCCTGCTGAAAGCCCTATCCGCATCCTCCACAAGAACATCCGTGCCAACGTAAACGCCTCCATGGCCAATATTCCTGTTACCGCCATCATCACCAACAACTCCGGAATCGCATCCGCACAGTGCATGTACCGCGTAGACGGTGGCAACTGGCAGACCATCGACCTCAGCAACAACGGCAACAAGTTCTTTGGAACCATGCCAGTAGCAGCCGGCCAAGTAGAATACTACATCTCTGCCACCTCCAACAACGGAAAAACCATCACCAAACCTATGACTGCAGCACAAGGCGGCTACTTCACCTTCACCGTTGACAACGCAGCAACTGTTGATTCCAGCTACTTCGATTTCGACACCAATGCAGTAGCCAACGAAGACATCACATTCCTCTTCTCCTCACAGTGGACCCATGAGGACCACTCCGACCCACTTGCTATTGAGGGAGTGAACGTTGAGAACGCCTTCGGCCAGTTCTATCCTAACCCAAGCTCAACTCAGGCCAATATCAACATTGACCTCGGCAACGGAGAAAACTACACGGTTCGTATCGTTGACCTTAGCGGACGCACCATCCACACTTCTAGCCTTCAGGCTGCTGGCAACATTGTATACACCATCAATGCTAGCAAACTCTCTAAAGGCATCTACAATGTGGTGTTCTCTAGCCGTAATGGCAATATCGTTCGTCGCCTTATCGTAGAATAATGCTGATCGATATCCACACTCATAACTCAAAGACTGCGGAAGGCACTTTTGCCATCCGCAGTTTTTCTATTAGCGACATTCAAGCAGGCAACAGTCCTCTTGACTGTCTATATTATTCGATAGGCCTACATCCCTGGCACACGACTTCACCCAATTGGATAGAACTCCTACAACAATTCGCAGCAAAACCCAATTGCCTCATGATTGGAGAATGCGGTATTGACCATCTCAAGGGTGACGAAATCATCAATCAAACAGCCTACTTTGAGACACATATCCGCTTGTCGGAAGAATACCAAAAGCCATTAATCATCCATAGCGTGAAAGCTCACAGCGAGATTCTTGGCCTACGGATTAATAGCCGAGCCTCTCAATCATGGATAATCCACGGTTTCCATGGAAGCCTACAAATGGCCGACGCACTTATCAGCCATGGTATCCACCTCAGTTTCGGGAACTATCTCTCCGATCTCAAAACTCAGGAGATTATTCGGCATCTCGGACCCAACAACATACTTCTTGAAACAGATGACTCACCGGTTTCAATAGCAGATATATACCAACAGGCAGCTGCTATTCTAGGCATTACTACAACAATGCTAAAAACATCCATTACTCTTACCGCAAATCGTTTGGGCATAATCTAAAGCAGAACAATTACACCAAACCTTCAAATCGAAAACACTAAGACAGACATCGCTCTATAAAAAAAAGACTGCTCATAATGGGCAGCCTTCTTTATTTTTGTATCCGAGAATGATTATTTCACCTCCTCGGCATCAATAAATTTGCCGTCAGTTTCAAAATTGAGCAGCTTCACATTCTTCTCTTTCTTGGAAAGGAAGCACTTCTTCTGTGCGATGCGTGCCTGATAGGTCACCTTATTGCGGAAATTACGGGTATAAAGAGAAGTTACCTTATGCTTTGGATACTGATGAGCTACGGTATCGGTAATAGCGTGGGGATAATACTTTGATGGAATCATGTAGCGAGTCTCCATACCCTTAGGGGTGAATCGATATACCATCTGGGTATTTTTTGCATTGACAAAAGTGGCATCGTAGATATTAGAATCTACCAAACTCCACACTACTGAGGTGGCATCTTTAGCGTTGCGCTGAAAATCTTGAACATAACGTACAGGAACGTCTTTCTCGGCTACAGTCTTTGCTTTCTGTGCAAAAACGATGCCTTGAGCGAAGATAGCAATAAGTGCTACTGCAATTATCTTTTTCATATACAATATTTTAATAAGTTTCTTAATACTCTATTGATTTACAAAGATAGTAATTTATGCTGACAACAACAAATTTTTTTCGCTTATTCTCCAAACAAACGCTGCTGAAGCTGCTGCATAACATTGCGTCCGTCATGAATAACCTGCATGCTCCAATATAGTTTCAACGTAAGTTGCTCCTCGGGTGTCATCTGCCAAGCTATTGTTGGATCTTTACGCATCTTCTCGGTAAGATAGAACAACGAGAGAGCAGCGCAAACCGAGATATTAAAACTCTCGGTAAAGCCATACATAGGAATCTTTACATAGGCATCGGCATGATCGATAGCCTCCTGCGTCAGGCCTGTAAGCTCTGTGCCAAAGACTAAAGCCGTTGGCTGCGATATATCCAGATCTGGAAGCATTGTGTCATTCTCATGCGGCAACGTAGCCACAATACGATAGCCTTTTGCGCGAAGTGCATCGTAGGTCTCTATAATAGACGGCCTTTTATAGTAGTCCACCCATTTATTAGACCCCATCGACACATCTGAATTAGGATTGAAGGCATTGCGTGTCTCTACCACATGGACATCCTGAACGCCAAAGCAATCACAACTACGCAGCACGGCACTGGCATTATGGGATTGAAAGATATCTTCTAAAACCACGCTGATATGGCGGGTACGGTTTTGTACCAAGCGGTCAAAAAGGCTGCGCTTATTATCACTATAGAGTTCCGCAGCTGCCTCATAAAGGCGCTGTTTCTGCTCATAGCTGTAATGGGCAAAGAGGTCTTTATTATGTTGGTTGATTTCTGGCACGAGATTGTGGAATTTTGATTATTGATAATCTATTTCTAATTCATTATGATACTACCACACTTTGGTAAAGTCTTCCTGGGCGAGCACTTGGGGGTCTCGCTGGTATTCTAAGAGCTTGGCATACTTGAGGTAGCTGTTGGTAGCAATGGACTTTGATAAGGTCAGTCCGTCTATGCCGCCCCAAATACCACCTCTTAGCAAGTAGTTCACTAGGAATGCCGAAGTCCCATGCCATATAGGCGAAAGGGCATTTGCTCGCTTGCCTCGTTGATAGAGGATCTTGGCGCCTCGTGAACTGTAGTTTCGCCCTGGTTTGGCATAGAGCTCTCCAATATTATTATAGCGATAATGGATAAGGTCTGCCTTCCAGCGCTGAGTATTGGCCGTAGAGATTGTGGCATGCTGCTTCACTTCGGGAAAACGCAGCTTGTCGTGGCGGTAGAGTCGCACAAGATAATCGGGATACCAGCCGCAAGACTTCACCCAACGACTACCAATATAGTTTCGGCGACGAAGTGCAAAGCCGTCGTAAGGAGTGGATTCAAAATCCGTATCCTCTATCTTCTTCACCAGCTCTGGAGTAAGGCGCTCATCGGCATCAATGCTGATAACCCAAAGGTTCTTGACATACTGGAGGGCTACATTCTTCTGAATGCCGTCGCCAAGATAACTTTGCACATACACCTTGGCACCGGCAGCTTCTGACACTTCTCGGGTACGGTCGACACTGTTGGAATCCACAACAATAACCTCGTCGCACACTTGCTGCAAGGAACGTATGGCATCAACTATATGATGTTCTTCGTTAAGGGTTGTTATGATACCGGATATTGGCTTCATGCTTTTCGTGGATAGTTTTTTAGGAAAAAGAGTCCCGAAGTCGGCAATATCGGGACTCTTTTGATTTCAAGCCATGGTCATTCGCCGAGGCTATTCTGCCACGTTCTTGCCATGGCAGTTCTTATACTTCAAGCCGCTGCCGCATGGACATGGGTCATTACGGCCGATGCGCTTCTCCACATGCACTGGCTGTGGTTTTTCGCGAGGTGCTGTACGCTGGCCAGCGGCCTGTTCCATACCTGAGCGAGAGGTCTGAAGCTTGCGGTCGTCGCTCTGAGGCTGACGTGCCTCACGTACCTCATTTTCCTGACGGATTGGGAGACTGGCACGGCTGAGGAACGAACTGATTTCGCGATTGATATTGAGCAGCATCTGCTCAAAGAGCTTGAAGGATTCAAACTTATAGATCAAGAGAGGATCCTTCTGCTCATACGAAGCATTCTGTACCGAGGTCTTGAGGTCATCAAGTTCACGCAGATGGTCTTTCCACTGATTGTCGATGATGGCCAAGGTGATATTCTTCTGAATCGAGAGCGAAACCTCTCGACCATTGTTTTCGTAGCTCTTCTTTACCGGAGTTACCACCTGCATGGTCTTCTTTCCGTCGGTGATTGGGAAGGCCACGTTCTCGTACTGGGTATTCTCGTACACATGCTTGATAAATGGCATTGCCAGTTCGGCAATATGCTGCATACGCTCGGTATAGGCGCCATAGGTAAGCTGATAGAGTTTTTCCAGCACTTCGTCACGACGTCCGCCAAAGAGTTCCTTCTCAGCGAATGGCACCTCAAGGGCAAATACGCGGGCCATCTCAAGTTTGAAGCCTTCGTAGTCGTGATTATCAGCAGCCTCATCGTAAAGCATCTCGCAAGTGTCATAGAACATATTGCTGATATCGATGCTGAGTCGGTCGCCATAAAGGGCGTTGCGACGCTTGTTGTACACCACAGTACGCTGATTATTCATCACGTCGTCATACTCGAGCAGACGCTTACGCATACCGAAGTTGTTCTCTTCCACCTTCTTTTGTGCGCGCTCAATCTGCTTGGTAATCATCTTGTGCTGGATCACTTCGCCTTCCTGCAGTCCCATGCGGTCCATGATGCTGGCAATACGCTCCGAGCCAAAGAGGCGCATCAGATCGTCCTCAAGCGACACAAAGAAGAGCGAACTGCCTGGGTCGCCCTGGCGGCCAGCACGTCCACGGAGCTGGCGGTCTACACGACGCGACTCGTGACGCTCGGTGCCGATGATAGCAAGACCGCCGGCATCTTTCACGCTGCCCTTGAGCTTGATATCGGTACCACGACCGGCCATATTGGTGGCGATGGTCACGGTGCCAGGATTACCTGCTTCGGCCACGATGTCGGCCTCTTTCTTATGCAGTTTGGCGTTGAGCACATTGTGCGGAATCTTCTTCATCTTGAGCATCTTGCTCAGGAGTTCCGAGGTCTCCACGCTAGTGGTGCCGACCAGTACAGGTCGGCCCTCTCCGATGAGTTTCTCCACCTCATCGATTACTGCCTTGAATTTCTCACGTTTGGTCTTATAGATCATGTCGTCCATGTCCTTACGGGCAATTGGACGATTGGTTGGAATCACCACTACGTCGAGCTTATAGATGTTCCAGAACTCGCCAGCCTCGGTTTCAGCGGTACCGGTCATACCGGAAAGCTTCTTGTACATGCGGAAGTAGTTCTGGAGCGTAATAGTTGCATAGGTCTGGGTGGCAGCCTCTACCTTAGCATTCTCCTTAGCCTCTACTGCCTGGTGGAGACCGTCGCTCCAACGGCGGCCTTCCATGATACGGCCAGTCTGCTCGTCCACAATCTTCACCTGATTGTCCTCAGTCACGATGTAGTCAACGTCGCGTTCGAACAGAGCATAAGCCTTAAGCAGCTGGTCCACGGTGTGTACGCGGTCGCTCTGAACGGCAAAGTCGGCATATATCTTCTCCTTCTGGGCTGCCTTTTCCTCTTGTGGAAGGTCTGAGTGTTCCAGTTCGGCAATCTTGCTTCCAATATCTGGCAGCTGGTAGAAGTTCTTGTCCTCGCCAAGGCTGGAGAGATAATCCATACCCTTGTCGGTAAGTTCTACCTGGCGGTTCTTCTCATCAATCACGAAATAGAGCTCGTCATCGATGATGTGCATATTCTTGTTCTGCTCCTGCATGTAGTAGTTCTCGGTCTTCTGCAAGATAGACTTAACGCCAGTCTCCGAAAGGAATTTGATGAGTGGCTTGCTCTTAGGAAGGCCTCTATAGGCACGAAGGATGAGCTTGGCAGTCTCCTCATCGGGATTGGGGTCCGGATTCTTTGCCAGGCCGGCCTTGGCCTCGCTGAGTATCTGCATGCAGAGGGTGCGCTGCACGTTGTAGAGCTTCTCGATAACAGGCTTGAAGCGGTTGAACTCCTGCTCGTCATCGCCCTTTCCTGTAGGGCCGCTGATGATGAGAGGGGTACGGGCGTCGTCGATCAGCACAGAGTCCACCTCATCGACGATAGCGAAGTTGTGGCCGCGCTGCACCAGTTCGTCTGGATTGCGGCTCATATTGTCGCGCAGATAGTCGAAACCGAACTCATTATTGGTACCGTATGTGATATCGCAGTTGTAGGCAGCCTTGCGCTCGTCGCTATGAGGCTCGTACTTGTCGATGCAGTCTACCGTGAGGCCGTGGAACTCATAGAGCATGCCATTCCACTCGGAGTCACGCTTGGCCAGATAGTCGTTCACGGTCACCACGTGCACGCCTTTGCCAGGAAGTGCGTTGAGGTACACCGGCAGGGTAGACACCAGTGTTTTACCTTCACCGGTAGCCATCTCGGCAATCTTTCCTGCGTGGAGCACCGAGCCGCCGATAATCTGCACGTCGTAGTGCACCATATCCCACTTGATCAGGTTGCCGCCGGCCATCCACTCATTCTTGTAGTAGGCCTTGTCGCCACGAATCTGCACGCTGTCGAACTTAGCGCTCAGGTCGCGGTCGTGCTGAGTGGCCGTAACCTCCACCTCCTCGTTCTCGGCAAAGCGGCGTGCGGTGTCCTTCACCACGGCAAAGGCCTCTGGCATAATCTCGTCCAGCACCTTCTGGGTCTTCTTGTACGACTCGTCTTCGAGGGTTTCAATGCGCTTGTAGATCTGCTCTTTCTCGTCTACCGGCATGTCATACTCCTCTTCAATGCGCTTGCGCAGCTCGGCCAACTCGGTCTCTTCCTGCTCAACGGCATTGGCGATAAGGGTCTTAAACTCTATGGTCTTGGCACGAAGCTCATCGTTGCTGAGCTTCATGATTTCGGGATACACTTTCTGAACGGCTTGAAGCATCGGGCGCACCTCTTTCAGGTCGCGGTCGGCCTTGCTGCCGAACAATTTGGTCAGAAAACTTGACATATATTATTTAGAAATTATTAGTTTACAACTCATTGCGCAACTTCATCGCGCGCATAATAACGTGCAAATATAATAATAAAAAATCGATCTGCAAAATTATTTTTTCAGAACAGCCCTATCTATGCCGTAAATCGCCACTTTTACAGGCGGTTGACAGCGCTAGAAATAAAGCGGACTCTGCTGCTTGGCAGCACCGGATCCTTGGTCGATCGGTCGTGCCAAACCCAGTCGTTCTCAAAGGCCGTTTGGTCGAATGGCAGCGGCTCGCCAAGAGCCTGCGCCACCCTATTTCGCCATGCCCCCACCACTCTCGGACGGTAATAATCCCTCACCAAGCCCGACCACACCTTTGCGGCATAGTCCTGCACAGGCTCATTCCACTTGTGGTCGCCATACCAGATAGTCACTATCCTCCTGGCATTGCGCATATTGCGCTCTTTTGTAGCCGGATCTGACGCCACGTCTGCAGCACTCCTCACCCATCGCTCCAAATTCTGAGGATGGACAGACACCACGCTATCGAGCACTAGCAAGGTGTGGTCAATCTTGTCTATCAGGCGGTTAATGCTGTCCAGCACAGCCGTATCCGACACACGCCCCAGCATCGAGTCGATCCGCCGCCCATATTCATCCGCCTTGCCGCCCAGATACATAGCCGCAGCCTCGGCCAGGTCATATGCCATTGCCGGCGTTTCTGGCAGATTTCCAGCATGCTGCATCAGTTCCTCCACCCCTTTATAGAAGGCATCGTCCATCACAGCCGTCCCTGTCGAAGTAAGCACAGCGCCATTCTGCCACCCGAAGCGCGGATGGTCGATATACTTGCCATAGACGGTATTGAGCAGCACCGACAGATAACGTTCTATCTCCTTAGGGCAGCACCCATATCTGCAACGGGCATAATGGCGCATCCAAGCCTCCACGTCGGAGGCAGTGTGGCCCCAGCCCGCGTCGCAAATCAGTTCATACAGCATCTCGTTGTTCTCTATGCCTTCAGCCGTAATGCCGTAGGCCGACGCATGCTTGGCGGCCTCTTCGGGGAACTCAAGGGCATATTTTCGCAAGTCGCCCGTATAGAAGTTCTTGCCTCCCATATTCGGCAGCAGCGTATACGCCCATCGCTTGCCGCTAAAGCCCTTATAATTCTCATAGCAAGGCTCTCCCTCCTTGTTCCAATAGCGCGCCGGATCATACTCTGGCGACATATAGAGCACCAGCATCTTGCCGTTGGGTATATGCTTGGTCAGAGCCTCAAATCGGTCACTTCCCCATTGGCCGTACTGCCACACAAAAGTCCACCCCTGGGTCACCCATACGGCATCAGGGTTGGCACGCGTGATGCTGCTGAACACCGAGTCGCCATAACGGGTCAGCGTTTCCAGATCCGACGGCACTTCCATCTCATTGAACGAATCGGAGATATAGTACCTGCCTTTGCCGTAATGCTGTTCCCACTTCTCAACAAATCTGCGTCCAATATCCACAAACTCAGCCGACAATGGATCCAATCTATAGTTGCGGCACTCTTTGGGCATCCAGTCCCATCCGGTAGTATCCACATGAGCCACTCGGCTGGCAAAAGCACGAGGCACAAAGCCGCCAAATGCCGGACACACAGGCTCCATGCCCAGCGAGCGCATCTTGTCGAGCACATGCTTGCATAGCCGCGCCTGCTGCCGGTTCCATTCCTCGCCCAGAGGCCCGTCGAAACTGTTGCCCGACAGGTTGCCCATCCTGAACCACGGCAGGTGCGCCGGCCCCACCTCCCACTCGTCCACATCCTCCTTGGAGAGCCCTAGGTCATAAAACACCTCTCTATACACCTGCTCCGCACCAATCAGCACCAGCGGCATATCTATGCCATGAAGCGCCATCCACTCAATCTCCCTATCCCACCTATCCTCATCCCAGAACGGACAAGAATAGCCAAAAGTCACCACATTCATATAGGTAAAGTGCTCAAACGGAGAGGCACACACAGCCTCAGTATCAGCAATCCGTTCCGGCACCTCGAAATGCGAATCGCTCCAAGTGCAGATGCCCGCCTCCAAGCTGCGCATATAGTCGTAGAAAGCCCTGCAGGCCGCCACTCCGCTAGAGGCCTTGATGGCAAGGCGCCCATTGCGCACGCGGTAGCTGTAGGCCAGTCCGCCGCCTTCAACAGTCACGCGCACATCAAGCTTTTGGCCACTATTCGCCAGCTGCCGCTCAATCACATCCATCGCAGCGCGTTCTTGCTTGCGGTCTCGCGCCTGCACTATCACGCAGGGCAGCATCATCAGTATCAGAAGCAGTCTTTTCATATCAGGCATTTATCACAGAGCAACAAAAATTGGAGCAACGCATCGAACAATCGATTCTTGAACAATAACACCAAAACGCCCATATTATTGCATTAGCCGCACAAAAAGCCCTAGCACTCCCGTCCCCTAGCGCCCACTGCCCTTGCGCCCAACACCATCCCTGCCCTCCCACAGAAACATTCTAGGTGAACCCCACGTCAATATTATCTGGCTTATATGTGCTATATGTGTGCTATATATGTGCTATATTTGTCCTATTCTATAGAGATAGCAGATATATAGCACATATATAGCACACATATAGCACATATGAACCACTTTAGACTCAGCTATAGTACATTATGAAGTGATAAAAGTAAGGAAAAGTATGCCTAGCAGTCTTTCTCTCGGCCTTGCGAGATGGCGGATATCGGACATAAAAAAGCATCCCGCCCATTAAGGCAGGATGCTTCATATACGATTAATTATCTGCTATTCAGCAATGAGGCGCACCAGCTGCTCGAGGTATTGCTGGTCCACGGCGTCGAAGGTGGCAAGATGCTCGCTGTCGATATCCAATACCGCAACAACTTCTTCGCCCTCATGGATAGGAACCACTATCTCGCTCTTCGACATGGCGCTGCAGGCTATATGGCCGGGGAACTCCTCCACATCGGGCACCACGAGCGTGCGGTCTTCAGCCCAGGCGGTTCCACAAACGCCCCGCCCCTTGGCTATATGCATGCAGGCGAGAGGGCCTTGGAAAGGTCCCAGGATAAGTTCGCCGTCTTTTACGCGATAGAACCCCGTCCACCAAAAGTGGAAGGCTTCGTGAATAACGGCGGCCATATTGGCCATCTTGGCTATAGGGTCGTTCTCGCCCTCAAGGAGCGACTGCAGCTGCTTGGCTGCCAACTGGTAGGTTTCTTCTTTGGTCACGGCTAAATATTTATTTAAGAGGATTCTATTGATGGTTTTCGAGTTGGGGTTCGCAGCCTTTGGGATAATGGCGCACCTCGATCATTCTGCCCTCAATGGCGGGAATCGTATTGGGGAACACCTGGCGGGCCTCGGCCAAGAGGGGTTCGATATCGGAATATCGGGCGCTGAAATGGGTCAGCATCAGCTGGCGGGCCTCAGCTTTGAGCGCCAGAGTGGCGGCCTGAGGGGCTGTAAGATGGCCTTTTTCTACGGCAACAGGCTCGTAGTCGCTCATGAACGTCGACTCAAGGCATAGGAGGTCGACCCCCTTCACGACCGGCAGAAACTGCTCGGTATAGCCCGTATCGCAGCAATAGGCGTAGCTGTTGGGATGGCGCAGGGAAAGTTCCTGGAAATGATAGCCATACGCGGGAACGCTGTGGCTGAGCGGGAAGGCTGTAACGCGCAGCTTGGCGTCCTCGATGAGCACTTCCGGCTGGTCGGACGCAAGCTCATGATGGCGCATTTCGAAATCGATATGGCTGCCGCTCACCTCGAAGAGGAGGTCTAATGCCGGCTTCAATCCTGCCGGAGCATAGATATCCACGGGGTCTTTGCGGCCGCACATGTGCATAGTGGACAGCAGGCCTGGGAGGCCGAAGAGATGGTCGCCATGAAGGTGGGAGATGAAGATGTGGTTGAGCGACTGGAGCTTCTGATGGGCGATGCGCAGCTGAGTCTGCGCTCCTTCGCCACAATCCAGGAGGAATCGGCGGCCGTCAACAGCCACCACTTGGGCGGAGCAGTGGCGCCCTTTGGCGGGAAGAGCTGCGCCGGAGCCCAGCACATAAACGTTCATCATGGGCGGCCGTTGTAATAGAGCAGATCGCCCGTTTCGGGATCGAAAAGCGCCTCAAAGCGACGCTTGGGGAGGTCTACCACTGGTCCGAACTGAACCACAGGCATTATGGCTGTGGCTGTGAAATACTTGCACGAGAGCACCACCTCGGCCTGCTCAGCCAGGCGATACTTGAAACAGCGATGTTTGCTGGCAGAATGCGAGTTGCGGCCGTCGGTGCGGAACTTGACAAATCGGGCCGCATTGCGGGTCTGGTTGTCGCAGCGAACGCTGAGCACTACGGGCTCGGCACCTTTGGCGCCAGAATCCGTCACGCCCAATAGCGGGGAATAATAGAAAAGCACCACGCTTTGGGAATCGATGAACTTGTATTCGTCGCGCGGGATGTAGCCGAAACGCTGGGTCTTGACTTCGGCGGCGCCTACAAAAAGCTGCAGGAGTTCGCTTTCGCGCTGCTTAAGGCGCTTCTGCACATATTGCACTTGCTCGATGGTGTAGGACTCGTCGAAATCGCCATTCTCGAGCGAGCGAAGGCGTTCTTGCACGCCGCGAAGCTCTTCTGCTGCGGCTAGCGCACGCTGGCGAAGATTGCGAGCATCGGGCTTGGACGACACCATCGATGGGCGGCCGGGCTTGTCGCCTTTGACATAAAACGTGTCGCTACGCTGGTAGAGATTGTATTCGAGATAGGTCTCCATTGTGGAGGTTGGCTTTGCCTCAGGCGATTTGGGCGCCGTCTTGCCCATCGAGGAGAAATCCGAAGTGGGCAGGCCTACCGAATGGAGCAGATGCTGCTTATTGACATCCACCGAGATTCGCCGCGGAACCACATAGTAGTAGCCCTTAGGATCTGGCACATTGTGGGCCGAGAGGGTCACCTTGGCGCGAAAACGGTCGGCCGAATCGGGCGCCCCCACCATCTCGGAGGCGTATTGGGCATAAGGGGCATCGGTTTGGTCGTAGGACAGCATAGCCACTTCGGCCACTATCTCGGTACGGGGCAAGGCATAGAGAATGCCGCCCGAAGTGCCCATTAGCGGACGATCGTTGACCGAATAAATGGAATAGCTGCAGCCGCTCAGCGAAAAGAGGAGCGGAACCAGCATCAGTATGGATATCTTTGGATGTTTCATTTCTTGTAGCGGATTGAGGCCAGATAGAGGCCAAGCATTGTTAGGAGACCGTTGAGAAGGAGTATCTCAAAGCCGAACTGATAGCCCCAAAGCCAATCCTGGGAATTGAGCTTGAGGATATAGCATACGACAGGAGATATTATCGCAATGAGGGGAACCCACTTGTCGCGCACCTGGCGGCGGGTAAAAAGACCGAAAGCATACATGCCCAACAGCGGTCCGTAGGTGAATCCGGCCACATCGAAGAGGGTGTCGATAAGCGATTGGTTGTGGAAGGGCCGGAAAGCCATGATGACCAGCAGATAGAGCAAAGCGAACGATACATGCACCCATCGGCGTGTGCGTAGCTGTCGACGGGCCACCGTAGGCTGGGATTCGTCCTGACTGCCGAAGTCAAGGAAATTGAAGCAGAAGGTGGTAGTGAGGGCGGCCAGAGTGCCGTCGGCGCTGGAATAGCCGGCCGCCACCATGCCGAGCACAAATACCACAGCGGTAAAGGTGCTGAGATGGAAGGCCACCGAGGGGAATATCTTGTCGGCCACCACGGCGCCAGCCTCGTTGACGGGCAGCGCAAAGCCGGTGGCGCTGCTATAGGCCAGCAACGCTGCTCCAAGGAATAGGAACAGGATATTGACCACAATGAAGAGCAGACTGGAGGTCATCACGTTCTTTTGGGCGTCGCGAAGCGACTTGCAGGAGAGATTCTTCTGCATCATATCTTGGTCGAGGCCCGTCATGGTGATGGTGATAAACATGCCGCTAAGGATCTGCTTGAGGTAGTATTTCTTATGGTGGACGTCGGTTTCGAACATGCGGGTGTAGCCCTGGTCGGACGACTGGCTGAGAAGGTCGCCGAGCGACATGTCCAGTTCCGAAAGCACAGCCACCACGGTAGCAGCCGCGGCCAAGAGGAGGAAGGTGGTCTGCAGCATATCGGTCCAAACAACGGTCTTGATTCCGCCCTTGAAGGTGTAGAGGAGAATCAGCACGATAAACACCACGGCCGGCACCCAAAACGGAATACCCCAAGCCTTGAACATAAACTCATAGAGCACAAAAACAACCAGATACATCCTCAAGGCCGAACCTAGCAGTCGGGAGATGATGAAGAAGAGCGACCCCGTCTTCTCGCTAGCCGCGCCAAAACGCTGCTGGAGATAAGAGTAAATGGAGGTAAGGTTGAGCTTGTAGTAGAGCGGCAGAAGCACCAGTGCGATGACAGCATAGCCCAACACATAGCCGAAAACCATCGGCATATAGGTGAACTGGCCAGAGGCAACGCCTCCCGGCACCGACATAAAGGTGACGCCAGAGAGCGACGCCCCTATCATGCCATAAGCCACAACAAACCACGGCGACTTGCGCTCGCCACGGAAGAAAGCCTCATTGCCGCTGCCCTTAGACGAGAAATGCATCACTACAAAAAGCAGCAGCGTATAGATGATAAAGCATAGAAGTATAGTCAGTTCCATCTTTAGTGAGTCAGTTTTTGAAAGTGCAAAATTACAAAATTATCGGCTCACACACAACTTTTTGTCCATAATGTCGTTTTTTTTTTGTAATTTTGGACTTTCAAATAGTAAGCACTTCGCATGCACATGCACGCGTTATTAATTAAGAGACAGAAAAATATGAAGTCAAAATCGATTTTCGTAGCAATACTTTTGGCGGCCATTTTTGGCGCAGCCAACGCTCAACAATCCACCACCGAGGTTAAACAGGATGGTTTTAACAGCCGCGTGAAAAGCGTAACTTCCACCATGTATGAAGCCGTAGTGGACGAAGGCACCATGTCTCGAGGAGAGATTCTCGAACGCCTCCAGACCGAATACAACGCCAAAGGCCAGAGGCGCAGCATGACCTACCTTTCCCAAGCCGAGGATGTGATCTTCCGCAGCCGCTACAAGCACGACGGATTCGGACTGACCACTCTGGAGCAAATCGTGGACAACAACGAGCAGGTGATCGGACGCACCTACTATGTCTACAACGCCAACCTGGCTCTCACCGAGACCTACGTCGAGGATCAAGAGCGCCAGATCGAAAACCGCATCCTCATCAAATACGACGAAGCCGGCCGAGTGAAAGAGCGCAGCTACAACGACCCCCTCAACGAGGTATACCGTCGCGAAGTGTACACCCTCAACGGCCGCGGCCTGGTAGGAAAAACCCAAGTATTCAACCGCCAGAAGGTGAAGTTCCAAGAACTCAGATATGAATACGACGCTATCGGTAATCCAACCACCAAGACCCTCTTCGACTACACCGAGGAAGACCCAGAGATATTCATCACGAAATACGTATATAAATACGACGAGAACAACAACTGGATCCAGAAAACCGAATATCGCCTCGAAGGCGACGTGATGACCCCAATGTTCATCACCGAGCGCAAGATAGACTATTACGAGTAACCAAACGCCTACAGCATGCATAAAGCAGGATTCGTCAACATCATAGGCAACCCCAACGTGGGTAAGTCCACCCTCATGAATGCCCTTGTGGGCGAAAACCTATCCATCATCACCTCCAAGGCCCAGACCACCCGCCATAGGATTATGGGCATCGTAAATGGTGAGGACTTCCAAATCGTCTATAACGACACCCCTGGCATCGTCAACCCCCATTACAAGCTCCACGAAAGCATGATGGGATTCGTCAACTCTGCACTCCAAGATGCCGACCTCTTCCTACTGGTAACCGAAATCGGCGAAACCTTCAAGAACCAGGAAGTGCTGCTCAAGATTATCAAGAGCAAAGTGCCCGTGATACTTGTCATCAACAAGATCGACCTCTCCGACCAGCAAACCATCATCGACAAGATGGCATACTGGAAAAACCAGATTCCTCGTGCCATTATCGTACCCTGCTCTGCTACCGAAAAGTTCAACATCGACACCATTTTCGAGCACATACTCAACTTCCTTCCCGAAAATCCTCCCTACTTCCCCAAAGACGAGCTTACCGACAAGACGATGCGCTTCTTCGTAAGTGAGATCATTCGCGAAAAGCTGCTGCTCTACTACCAAAAAGAGATTCCCTACAGCTGCGAGGTGGCCGTAGAAAGCTATCAAGAACTCGACGGCATCGACAATATCTCCGCCATAATCTACGCCGAACGCGATTCTCAAAAGGCCATCCTCATCGGACATCAAGGCCAGTCGCTCAAGAAAGTAGGCATCGAAGCACGCAAAGATATCGAGGAATTCACCCAGAAGAAATGCTTCCTCAAGCTGCACATCAAAGTGATGAAAGACTGGCGCAACAGCGATCGCGCCCTCAAGCAGTTTGGATACAATCCTGAATAAGCTTTGGGCTACCGGCACATACTCTTCGACCTCGACCGCACGCTGTGGGACTTTGACGGCAATGCCGAAAAGACCTTCGCCTGCATGTTTGACGAATTTGGCATCGCCGACATCTGCCATACTGACTTGCACTCATTCCACGCCATTTTCCACACCATCAACGAATCCCTCTGGGAAGGATACCGCAACGGCACCATCAACAAGGAACTGCTGCGCGTAAAACGATTCAGCCAGACTCTCGAGCACTTCCACGCAGCGCCCATCCTTATTGGTCGAATTGCCTCCCAAATGAGCGATTACTACATCAACCGCAACACTTTGCGCACCGGACTTATGCCGGGCGCAAAGGAACTGCTTGACTACCTATCAGGCAAAACCGAATACACATTATCCATCATCACCAACGGATTCCATGAGGCCCAAATCCCCAAGATGCGGCATTCTGGACTTAACCCATATTTCAAGCACATATTCCTTTCCGAAGAGATTGGCGCACAAAAGCCCGACGTGCGATTCTTCTCCACCGTTCTCCAACGACTAGGAGCCGCTCCATCGGAATGCATCGTCATCGGCGACGACTTCAAAGTGGACATCCTGGGAGCCCGCAGCGCCGCCATTCCGCAGATATTCTACAATCTCCACCCAGGCAATACCGCACAACTGCCATTCTCGCCCACCTACGAAGTGACACACTTGCTCCAAATCAAAGATATCTTATAGTATACAATCGGCAGTCCCCATAAGGCCGACCACCGACAAACCAAAAAGCCGGCACAATTGTGTCGGCTTTTATTATCTACACTCTGAGAAATACTCAGAGCAAACTGATTGGCGGGATTATTCAGCTGCCTCTTCAGCGTTAGCGGTAGCGCGGGTGCTGTTAACAACAACAACTTCGCTGCTGCGTGGGTTGAGGATCTGGAAGTTCTCAGCAGCAACATCCTGTACCTTTACGCGCTGTGCAACGTCGAGGTTGGTGATGTCGATGAGGATTTCGCTTGGCATGTTGGCAGGAAGAGCCTTAACATTGAGTCTCTTCTGCTTGTAAACGAGCTTACCGCCCTTCATAACGCCCTTTGAGGTACCGCAGGTGTGAACTGGGATGCTCATTACGATAGCCTTATCATCGCTCAGCTCATAGAAGTCAGCGTGATAAACGATCTCGGTTACTGGGTGGAAATCGATGTCCTTCAGCATAGCGCGATACTTCTGGCCTGCGAGTTCGATCTCAACATAGCAAGGTGCTGGGTTGAAAAGAATACGCTGGAACTGGGTCTGTGGGAGGGCGAAGATCTTCTGCTCGCCTTTGCCATACATTACGCAAGGCACCATGTCAGCGCGACGGAGAGCCTTAGCATCCTTTTTCCCTACGTTCTCTCTAAGAGAACCGCTCATTGATACTATTCTCATTTTTTTATATTGTTTTTAGTGGGCAACATTGCCCGGTTAATAATTATCTAATTTCGTGTTTGATGCCTCTTACGCTGCGGAGCGACTCCTCGTAAAGGTTATCGATTGACTCGTGGCTTACGATGCGGTGCAGTGCCTCGGCCAGCAGCCAGTCGCAGCTCAGCACGTGGATCTTGTCGCTTTCACGCTTCAGTGGGATGGTGTCGGTAACCACCAGTTCCTCGAGAACGCTGGCCTCAATCTTCTCAATAGCGGTGCCGCTGAGCACTGGGTGGGTAATCATAGCACGCACGGTCTTAGCGCCGCTCTCCTTCAGGATTTCGGCAGCCTTGCAAAGGGTGGTGCCGGTGTCCACCATATCGTCAACGATCACCACATGCTTGCCGCTTACGTCGCCAAGGAGGCGCATCTCGCCGATCTCGTTTGGCTTGTTGCGATGCTTGTAGCAGATTACGAAGCTGCAGCCCAGAGTCTTGGCGTATGAGGAAGCGCGCTTGCTGGCTCCCATGTCGGGGCTGGCGAATACGAGGTCCTCAGCTGGGATGTTGAGGTTGCGGACATACTGAGTAAAGATAGACGAACCAAACAAATGGTCAACAGGGATATTGAAGAAGCCCTGAATCTGATCAGCGTGGAGATCCATAGTCACTACGCGGTCAACGCCAGCAGCCTGAAGCATATCGGCAATCAGTTTTGATGCGATTGGCACATGGGGTTTGTCCTTGCGGTCCTGACGAGCAAAACCATAATAAGGGATAACGGCAATTACCTTCTCTGCTGATGCGCGACGAGCAGCGTCAACAAGCATCAGAAGCTCGAAAAGGTTGTCGGTTGGAGGAATAGTAGACTGGATGATAAATACGATACCACCGCGAATACTTTCTTCATAAGAAGGCTGGAACTCGCCATCCGCATACTGGAAAACTGCAGACTTTCCGAGTTCGATTCCATAATTTTTTGCCACTTCGCTTGCAAGCTTCTGAGTTGCTCTGCCCGCGAAAATGAATACTTTATCAGATTTTTGACCTGCCATTTTATATTGATTTAGTGGTGCAAAGATACTACTTTTTCGGAAAATAGCAAAAAAAATTTTGCCATGTCGAAAAATGTGAGTAATTTTGCATCCGATTTCGAGAGAGAAATTCTACCGCAATCGCCTGCCCGGATGGCGGAATTGGTAGACGCGTCGGTCTCAAAAACCGATGAGGTAACACTCGTGCCGGTTCAAGCCCGGCTC
>JAKSMS010000016.1 GCA_024400415.1 Bacteroidales bacterium
ACCCGATGGAAGGATGAACCTCAAGGGGTCAGCATGAGAAAAAAAAGGTTGGTCATCATATTCTTTGTATTAAGCATAGTTATGATGTTTGTATCAGGGAAAATTGTATATGTTCCTCATTCGATAACTATTCCATATTGGGGTGCTTAGGTTGTATTGAAACCGAAGTTTAGTAAGAGCCAGGTAAAGTGTATGAGGTTACCAATTTATTACAAATAATCACAAAAGTGCAAATTTACACCATGCACCAATCATCGTCAACATATCACCCATCTACTTCGAATGCCACGTATAGCGGCATCTTTGTCGGTTGCACTTTCGCCGGGAAAGTTCGCGACGAGGAAACTGGTCTAAGTTGTTTTGGCGCAAGGTACTACGACGCAGATCTGACAACAAACTGGCTGAGCGTGGACCCGATGGCGGATAAGTATCCGAGTTTCTCGCCTTATGCTTATTGTGCGTGGAATCCAGTTAAACTCGTAGATCCAGATGGTTGTGAGATTAATCCTGTATTTGATGCGGCCGGAATCTTTTTGGGGTGTACAAAAGAAGGGTATTGTGGTGAGCCAATAATCATTCATCGCATCAATCTACAAAAATGTCTTGAACAATATGAAGTGCCAGACATTTCAGAGCTGAGCTCTGAACAAATATTGAATTATGGATCTACTTTTGATAAGGTTGTGAAGCAGGGTGGCCTATCAATAGAATCACAAGTCAATATTTACAAAGACATAATATCAAAGTTAGATAATACTCAGATTGATGGACATTCATTTCAATATAACAAATATAAAGTTCGTTATTACAATGATTCCAGAAAAAATGCAATAATAGGAACGAATGTAAAAACGAAGACTTTTTTTCTGAACCACGAAATGGGGGTTCAAGATGGCTATTACGAAACTACCGTTGAGAATATACAATGTACTATTCTTAATCATGAGTGGTATGGTCATATTATCAATAAATGGGGCAACGGTGAAGGTGAGAAAGTTAAGAGTCAAGGTGGGACTCATTATAAATGCTATGAACAGTGTATAAATTCTGAGCTTTTTAAAAACACAACGGATGCTTATAAAAAGTTTCAATGGACTCAACTAGATGCTCTTTCGAAATAAGCATACTCATCAATTATGAATATATTCTAATAATAAATATCAATAATATATGAAAATCAAGCTGTTATTAATAATATTATTTATGATGCAAATCACTTCGTGTCAGATTCACAGGGAGGAAACAAAGATTACTGCTGAAGAACACATTGACAGTATTGCTGTTTCTGTTTTTGCTTTGTCAAACAAGATTACACCTTACGAGATAGTAATTGATAATCAAAAATTATCGTTATCCCATAAAGAGGATGATGGTATTCGGAATCTGGTCTTTCAAACCTACAACCAGGACACAGTATCTCGACTGATGCGTTATTTGGCTCTTTATAAGGGATTTGAAACGGTTATGATAGATCCAGACGAAGAGATTATTAATGATCTTGATCCTGTAGTTAAGATAACATATTATTCGGGTTGTACTTCTTACTACAAATCGACCTTGATGAATGAGAACAGATTATACCCGTTGTGTTTTATCAGCTTTATGACGATTATCAATTCAATATACAACAATCAGATTCATTTCGATGCAGTTGATCCATGGGAAGTAAAAGAATCAAGGATATTATATAATGACAACTAGGGATTCCAAGTATTGAAAATATGAATTTGCTCATGAATTACCAATTGGACATTTGCACTGCTTTATTTAGTGCCGTTTCCTCTTTCACCGGCAAAGAGAAGGATGAGGAGACGGGGTACAGCTACTTCGGAGCCAGATTCCACAAAAGGCTATGATAGAATTGCCACATGCCATGAATCGAGTAGAACCAACATATCGCTCATCCGCCTCGAACGCCACTATTAGTGCCGTTATTGCCCGTTTCGCTTTCGCCGGGAAAGAGAAAGACCCCGAAACGGGTCTAAGTTATTTTGGCGCAAGATTTTACGATGCAGATCGGACAACCGGCTGGCTGAGCGTGGACCCGATGAGCGACAAGTATCCATCGATGTCGCCGTACAACTACTGTATGGGGAATCCAGTGAAGTTGGTGGATGAAGAAGGAGCATTTCCAAGATTTCCCTTTTGGCTGAGAGCGACATTCGCCAAACAGGTACGACAGGCTGTCGTTTATAAGATGAAGAACGGAGGAGATTTGAGTATATGGGAATCGCGAAGGGGTTGTGTGTTTGCATCTGTCAGCGCAAGCACCAATACAAAAAATAGTGTCACTATTTCTGAAAAGATGTTCCGTCCCGAAGGCTACACAAACGAAGCCCAAATCAGAGCCACAACAGATTTTTTTGTGATTGCAGAAACCTGGATGGATGAGCCTGCAACAAGTATTGGTGACTTTGCCCTTAAAACCGTATCGGATATTGCATACTCCCTAGTAAATGAACCTACAAAGGTTTTAACGGGGTATTCTTTAGCCGGGATAGAGACCACGTCTCAAGAGAAATCCGAAGCGTTCATAGAGACGGCATCAAGCGGTCTTGGGTCGTTTTTAAGCAAAGGAATGGAGACAATAAAAACTATTGGAAGAACAGGTCTTCAAAAATATTATGATTTTGTTCGTAAATCGGGTAATTATCAAGGACGAACCAAAAACGAAATGGGCCGTTTATATCAGAACAATAAAAACCTTAATGAAGCCATAGGGACAATTGATATATTTCAAAATGGAATTAATAAAGTTTCAGCATTAAAAAAGGAATAATAAATGATGTCAGGAAGAGTTACTGGGGCATTAATAAGATGGTTATGCCGTGGGTGCAAGACAAATTTTCGTGATGAGTTAGATTGCGTTGATGGATGGTTCTCCAATATTCCTATTTTGGGAACTTTTGAGAACCTCATTTTGACACAATGTTTTGTTCTTGTCGTTATTTTTATTGTCTCAAGATTCATTTAATAAAACTCATGGATCAAAGAATCTAGTAGTATGCATCAATCATCGTCAACATATCGCCCCTCCACCACCAATGCCACGCTTAGCGCCGCCGTTCTCCGTTTCGCTTTCTCCGGGAAAGAGAAAGACCTCGAAACGGGTCTAAGCTATTTTGGCGCAAGGTATTACGACGCTGATCTGACAACAGGATGGCTGAGCGTGGACCCGATGGCGGATAAGTATCCGAGCATGAGTCCTTACAACTATTGCGCGGGCAATCCGGTGAAGTTGGTGGATCCGGATGGGTTGGATGTGTGGACCGTAGACGAAAAAGGAAGTGTATCAAGGGCAGGTGGGGAAGGTGGTGCTGATTTACAAACAGTGACTTATTCAAATGGTACAAAGCTCAAATATCAAGGCAAATATTATCAGAATATTTTTAAAACACTTTCTATAAAAGACAAGAATGGTCTTTCGTTTTATAAGGGGACAGAGGAATCTGGTTCGGCTATTTCAAGAATGTTTCTGGATATGGCAGACAACACTTCTTCGGAGTGGAAGGTTAACAAGACAAAGGATAATATGTTTACATTATCCACGCTGCATAAAAAAGATTTAAGTCCGTCCTTATCAGACCTCGGCATTTCTCTTGTTAACGCATTTTCCGAAATACATTCACATCCTTCCGCAGGAAATGATTACGACAAAGAAATAGCGTCAATGGGCATTATTCCCCAAAAAGGCTTTTATGGCGGTGATTATGGGATAAGGAATAAAATGCCTAAAAATTATCACATGTTTGTTTATATGAAGAATTCTCATAAGGTGTATCAACTCCGGCAGAAATTGTATCCGGCAGCAATTGGTGATAAGAACAAAAATCCAATTCTATTTACCAAAGATAATATGATTCTGTCCCTTTTGAAAGGAAATTAGATGAAAGCTAGATTGTTATTTATTATATTAATATTGCAAGCAAACATCTCATTCGGTCAGAGTGACGATGCTTATAGTATTCGTCTTGAATGTGGGTTAAAAGATGAGATTTCAAAAAGCATTGATATTATTCTGACAAGCCTATTGGATGGAGACTCTCAATATGTCAGGCCTACAATTTCGTCAATAGATCGATGTTCTGTTCTTGTCGATATTTATGTTAATGATTCAAAAGATACTATGGTGGATCTTGTTGTGTTTGATATTACTGCGCCTCATAATAAGATGGGGGGATATGATTTTGAATATTCAGATTGCATCGTTGCAGAATTTGATAATAGGCAAATATTTATCCACGATCAAATGAATATTCAAAAAATCTTTCATGTGTCGGAGTATACAAATATTAAAAAGCAAGATGTATGTTTCCGTAATGGGTGGTCTCGCTATTATCGGTTCAAGGGTGGGAAACTAATCTTTTCTCCTCTGATACCTCCTTTAATAGAAGAAACCAGTTCCACTATTTGATATTGAGATTGGTGAAGAATAGTCTAATGACAAATGGGTCTAGTGACATATACAGTTTTGCACTAAATGAGGCCAGTACTCTCAAGGACTATTCTCTCGGAGATTCTGTGCTTTGTACTGAAAAAATTTGATTCATCAAGAATACAAATGCCTCAATAATTCAAACAATCGCAAAAAAATACGTACCTTTGCATCGTGAATAGACCATCATCAACATATCGCCAATCTACTTCGAATGCCACGCATAGCGGCATTCTTGTCGGTTATACTTTCGCCTGGAAAGACCCCCGTCAGGGGTGGCGAACACCTTTGAATAATATCAAATATAGTGAGCGGCGCGATGAGGAAACGGATCTAAGCTATTTTGGCGCAAGGTACTACGACTCAGATTTGACAACAGGCTGGCTAAGCGTGGGCCCGATGGCCAAAGGTGGTCAAAGTAATCATAATTTTGGTTTAGCATTTGATATCGCAGGCATAACAAAAGGAAAACTGGATTATAATTTGGATTGGGACTATTTATCCAAGTTGGGAGAGTTCTATGGTTTCCAATGGGGTGGCAATTTTAAATCGATACAAGACAAACCTCATTTTGAGATTTTTTTTGGAAAGGACTTAAAAGAGTTACAATCGTTACCTAAGGATGTACATGGTTTACCAATTCTCCAATTGTAGTTTTATGAAATATTTATTAGTTTGTTTTTTGTTTTTTGGAGTGGCGTGTTCTTCCCACCCCCAACAGGAATTGTCCGATATGAAATATATCTCAGATGCTTCTAACAATATTGTGGACACAGTAGTGACATATGATATTGAGGGAATTAGTGATGAGGGAGCAGAAACAACTGTAACATACGAAAATTCCAAAATATCAAAGAGTGTTACGAATGTATATTTGGGGACGGGGAAAGTCATTATTGTTTTTGACTTTGAGACGGATGTCATTAATGTTTTGGAAACTAAATTTTCCTACACTATAGGAATTGAAGACGTAAAATCGGAAAATGATATGCAGTTAGACTATGAGTATAGATATTCGTTAGATTATGAAGGGAATCTTCAGGGCGAAGTAATTCAAGAAAGAATAGATATTTTCAAGGTCTTTAAAGATATCGTACCTTTTAAACTGGAATAGCTGAGCGTTGACCCGATGAGCGACAAGTACCCAAGTATCAGCTCAGGGTCTACACCCGAGATATCTGGGAGTACGAGACGGTATCAGAGGCTCTGGGAGTTCTGGGAGTAGCGGCGCCACTTGTCGACGACAGCGGCCATGTCGGCGGGATAGGGCGACTCGAAGTGCATGTGCTGGTGGGTGGTGGGGTGTTCGAAGCCGAGGACGAGGGCGTGGAGGGCCTGCCGGGGCAGGAGCTCGAAGCAGTTCATGACGTACTGCTTGTATTTGGAGAAGGTGGTGCCTTTGAGTATCTGGTCGCCGCCATAGGTGGCGTCGTTGAAGAGGGGATGGCCGATATGGCGCATGTGGGCACGGATCTGGTGGGTGCGGCCGGTCTCGAGGACGCATTCTACGAGGGTGACATAGCCGAAGCGCTCTTTGACGCGCCAGTGGGTGACGGCGTGCTTGCCGACCTCGGGGTCGTCGTAGACGGCCATGACGCGGCGGTCTTTCTGGGAGCGGGCGAGATTGCCGACGATGGTGCCGGAGCCTTCGTCGAAGTCGCCCCAGACGAGGGCGTTGTATTTGCGCTCGATGGTGTGATCGAAGAACTGCTTGGCGAGGTAGGCTTGGGACTCTTCGTTCTTGGCGAGGAGGAGGAGTCCGGAGGTGTCTTTGTCGATACGGTGGCAGAGATAGGCCTGGACGGGCTGGCCGGACTTGTCGGTCTTGTCCTGATAGTAGTAGGCGAGGGCGTTGAGGAGGGTGCCGGTATAGTTGCCGTGTCCGGGATGGACGACGAGGCCTGGCTGCTTGTCGATGACGAGGACGTCGTCGTCTTCGTAGACGATGGTGAATGGGATGTTCTCAGGGAGTATCTCGAACTCGTGTGGCGGCTCTGGAAGGAGGATGCTGATCTCGTCGAGGGGCTTGATGCGGTAGTTGGCCTTGGCGGGGCGGCCGTTGACGAGGACGCACTGGGCCTTGGTGGCTGCCTGGATCTTGGTGCGGGAGATGCCTTCGAGGCGCATCTGTAGGTACTTGTCGATACGGACCATCTCCTGGCCTTTGTCGACGGTGATATGGTGGTGCTCGTAGAGCTCGTTTTCTTCGTTTTGGAGTTCGAGGTTTTCTTCCATGGTGTGGGGGAATATGGTTTTTGGTGGGTGATACTGTGGATTAGTGTGCGATGAGGACTCGGGAGGTGGCGCTGCGGCCGGTATGGAGGTCGAGGAGGCGGAGGAGATAGAGCCCGGAAGGGATGTGGGATACGTCGATGCAGCGGTCGGTGCCGGAACAGCAGCTGCGGCCTTGGAGGTCGATGAGGGTGGCCTGGAAGGACTCTGAGGGGCTGTCGATGCAGAGTGTGCTGCTGGCCGGATTAGGGTAGACGCGGAGAATAGGGTCGTCGGCCTGGGCGAGGCCCACGGTGGCGGCGCGGCCGAAGTAGGGGCGCATCATGAGGGCGCCGCGGAGGATGGACTGCTGCCAGGTGCCGGAGGTCTGATAGTAGGTGTGCTGGCGGGCATCGTGGCCGCGGTCGAAGCCGAGGTTGAGGTAGTCGCTGGTGACCTGCTCGAGGCCCACGTAGATGGGACCTGAGACGACGAGAGGCGACTCTAGAAGGTAGCGATTGAAACGATTGAGGCCTGCGGGGACGACGCGCCTGCGCTCGGTATCTTTGTAGAGGAGGGTGCCCGGATGGCCATTGTCGTCGGTCCAGACGCAGAGGTAGAATCGGAGGCCTTCGGTCTCGGAATTGCGGGTATGATTGAAGCAGATGTCGAGTGCGGTGAGGGTGTCGGAGCGGTGGAGGTCGAAGCCGTAGGCGAGGCGCACCTTGGAGCTGGTGGAGGTGAGTCCATAGCCGTTTTCGGCGGTGCCGTCGTCGTAGGCGTAGTAGTTGTCGAGAACTTGGGTGAAGAGTGCGGTATCGTTTTGCGGATGGTCGTCGGAGGTGACGCTGCCGCGCACCACATGGCGGATGGTGTAGCGGCTAGGAGTCGTGGAGGATGGGAACTGGTAGTTGACTGGGGGATTGGCATGGGCCTGAGCGGTATGGTAGGTGCCATTGGGGAAGTAGCATGGCGCGTTGTCGTTGCCTCCGTCGTAGTGTGCCACTTCGGTGCCGGACTCGTCGAGAACGGCATAGGTGTAGCGGACGGCGACGGGGGTGGTATAGAGATTGGTGATCTTGAGGTCGATGGAGGACTTCATGTCGGAGGGCTGATACTGGCGAGCGGGCATGGCCTGATAGCGCTGAAGCAGGGATGGCGCGGGATCGACGAAGGCTACGTCGAAGGTCTTCTGGTCGTCGCGGCGGCGGTTGTGGCTGAGGTGGATATAGTCGAGATGCCAATGATCGCTATTGCCTATGAGCCCTGTCTTGGACATATCGTCGAGTGAGCAGATATTGCGGAAGCGGAATCGGAATTCGGCGGAGAGGTAGCGGGGATCGGTGATGGGAAGGGATACATACTGCCAGGCATGGCCGGTATGGGCGATGAGGGTATCGACGCTGATGCCTGGAACGGCCCAGACTTGGGTCCACTGGCGGAGGTTGGGATTGAAGAATTCAAGGATGAGAGAGTCTTGGGGTTCGGGCTGGTCGGACTCGCGCTCCCACATATTGCCGCTGCCGCCTCCTGGGAGATAGTAGAAGCTGAGGTAGAGGGAGTCGGAGGGCTGGAGGCGCTTGCGGATGGGGCTGAAGACTGAGTCGAGCCGGAGGGTATGGCTGAGGAGGGTGTCGCCAGAGAATGGAGATACGCCGGCAGATGGGTGGAGCCGGCCGTCGGGCCCGACGGCATCAAGAGTGACGACCCCAAGGGTGGGTGCCGGCGAGGCATAGCCCTGGCTCACGAAGGCCTGATCGGTGGCCCAAAGGGCAGGATTAGGGGCTCCGGAGTAGTTGGAGAAATCGTCGAAGAATGGGAGCTGGAGCTGGATGGCGGCCTTGGCTGCGGGGTGCTCGTAGGCGGCTGGGGATAGGCGTTCCTGTCCCCTACCCCACCAGGCGGTGCAGAGCAGCACGAGACTCAGTATTGACTTCTTGAGATCCATATCGATGGCTGATTAATAGGAGCTGCGAACCATTTCGGACATGACATCGTCGAGTTCTTGGCCTTGCTCAGACACTTCGGCCTGGGCATTGGACTCGGCAGCGTTCTTGAGGCTTTCGGATTCGGAAGCAGAGAGCTCTTTGTACCAGAGATCTACCGTCTGTCCGTGCTGGAAGGTTCTGACGCGGGAGAATTCGGGATCCTGCTTCCAGACGCGAGCCTTCTTCTTGTCAGCGCCGGGTTCGAAATGCTCTTCGCCGACATTGAGGCAGCGGGAATTGAGGGCCTTGCGGGCTTCGGAGGCGCGCATGCCTATGAGGTTGGGCAGCTTGGGAACGTAGGTGGTATCGATGCTGACGTCGAGGTCGACACGCGAGCCTTGAGGGAGCTTGTCGCCTTTGAGGAGGGTGCGGCCGTTGAAGGAGGCGCGGAGCACTTCGGAACTGAGGTTATGGACATCGCTATAGTCGTAGACGAAATTGAGCTGGCCGCTGGAGAGGCCTGCGCCTTCGAGGGCGCTGAGGGCAAGCTTGAGCGGGCGGTTTTTGACGTCGGGCATGCGCACGTCGTTCTCAACGAACTTGGCAAGGGTGACGTAGACCTTGCGACCCTTCTTGACCATAGAGCCCTGGGCTGGGTCTTGGATGGCGATGGATCCGCCGGAGAGGGTGTCGACGAAGATGGAGTCGGTGATGACGAACTCGAAGTCGAAATCGCCGACTTGGGAGGCCTCTTCGAGGGTCATGCCGTGCAGGTCGGGCATTTCCTGTTCGCTGCCATGGCGGGTGAAGAGGTCGAGGCTATAGAGGATAAGGGTGGCGACGACCAAGGAGATGGCCAGCATGATAAGGAGGTGGAGGGCCAGGGGATGGTCCTTGAAGAATTGGCCGAGGGTGGAATTGCTTCTTTTTTTCATAACGGAATGGCTATTGGCTTATTTTACCAGTTTGCCGAGGAGGGTGGCGCTGGTGCAATCGGTAACCTGGACGTGGACGTACTGTCCTGCCTCGACGCCTTCGCGGTCGAAGACGATCATCTTGTTCTGGCTATTGCGGCCGCAGTACTGTTCTTTGGAACGATGGGATGGACCTTCGACGAGAACCTCGTAGGTGCGGCCGATTTCCTGGCGGTTGTTTTCGAGTGCTATCTCGCCTTGGAGGGCTATGATCTCTTCGAGGCGGCGAGTCTTGACGTCGTCGGGGATATCGTCCTGCATGTACTTGCTGGCATAGGTGCCTCCGCGCATGGAGAACTTGAACATATAGGCGTAGTCGTAGCGCACCTTACGGAACATATCGAGGGTCATCTGATGCTCTTCCTCGGTCTCGGTACAGAAGCCGGCGATGACGTCGGTGGTGATGGAGCAGTCGGGGATATAGCGGCGGATGGCCTCAATGCGGTTGAGGTACCACTCGGGAGTGTATTTGCGGTTCATGATCTTGAGCATGCGCTCGCTGCCGCTCTGAACTGGGAGGTGGATGCACTTGCAGATGTTGGGATACTTGGCCATGACCTGCAAGAGTTCGTCGGAGAGATCCTTAGGATGGGAAGTGGCAAAACGGACACGGAGAAGAGGACTGATCTGGGCGATGCGCTCCATAAGCTCGGGGAAACCGACCTGGTCTTGGTCGCAGTTCCAGCGGTAGGAGTTGACATTCTGACCGAGGAGGGTGACCTCTTTGTAGCCCTGCTCGAAGAGGGTGCGGGCCTCCTGCTCGATGGAGCGGGGATCGCGGCTGCGCTCATGGCCGCGAGTGTAAGGGACCACGCAGTAGGCGCAGAAGTTCTCACAGCCGCGCATGATGCTGATATAGGCGCTGATGCCATTGCCGTCGAGGCGGACGGGAGCGATATCGGAATAGGTTTCCACCTCACTGAGTTCGGTTTCGGCGCTCTTCTCTCCTTTTGCCACGAGGGCCAGCACCTCGGGGAGCTTGCGGTAGGAGTCGGGGCCCATGACGAAGCTGACGTTGTCTTCCTCTTCGAGGAGTTGGGTCTTGAGGCGCTCGGCCATGCAGCCGAGGATGCCTATCTTGAGGACACGGCGGTTCTGCATGGCGCGAAGTTCCTTGACGCGCTTGCGGATACGCTGCTCGGCATTGTCGCGGATGGCGCAGGTGTTGATGAGGACGAAATCGGCCTCTTCGACATCTTTGACCACCACATATTCGTTTTTTTGAAGAATGGAACCCACGATCTCGCTATCAGCAAAATTCATCTGGCATCCGTATGTCTCGATATATACTTTATTCATGTTGGATTATTAAATATAAAATAATTTGCAAAAATACGAAAAAAAATCCGTATCTTTGCAACATGAAACACACATTTCTTATAGTTTGTGCTTTATTGCTGATTATTAGCGCCTCACGCGCTCAAATATCTATCGACACGCAGTATATATCGGCAGTGAAGAGCATACAGCTGAGCCCTTATGGAAGCAAACTTGACCCTCCGCTGCTGCGACTTGGGACGGACGATAGACTAGAAATAGCATTCGACATGCTGGCCGACGAACCCGAGGAATACCGCTACGAAATACGCCATTGCGACCGACACTTTGTGGAGGATGGACTGACGACGCAAGAGTATATGTCGGGATTCAACGAAGGGGCCATCGGGGAGCACCAATTCTCGCTGACCACGCTACAGAACTACATACACTATAGGCAGACGCTGCCCGACGAGATTTCGGAATTCACCGCCTCGGGGAATTACGTGCTGAAGGTGTATAGAGCTGAAGCGCCCGACGAGGTGCTGTTCACAAGAAGATTCAGAGTGGCCGAGGATCTATTCGGTGTGGAAATGGAGGCCGTGACGCCCTCGGAAGCGCCCAATGAAAATCAGGAGATAGCAGTGGCGCTGACCCCCAAGACGGGCACCGACCACCAATGGAGCAATACGCAATACCTATTCCCCTATCTGCAACAAAATGGAAGAACCGATATAGCCAGATTGCTACCCTTCGGATCATACCAAGGCAACAAGCTCCTATACCGCTTCAAAAAAGAGAACATATTTACTGGAGGCAACTGCTTCAGATTCTTCGATTTCAGCAATTTAAGAACGCCCATGTACAACGTGCAAAACGTGGAGCGATTCGGAGGCGAGACGTTCGTGATGCTGCGTCCATGCGAGGACTTATCGAGGAAAAACTACAACTACATAGAGGGCCTGATGGGAGGATTCAAAATCAATATCTGGGACCGCACACAAAAGGAGATAGAGGCAGACTACGCATGGGTAAACATCACGCTGCCGATGGAGCGGCCCTACCTGGACGGAACGGTGCACGTGGTAGGCGACCTGACGCAATGGAACCTAGGCGACACCAGCAGGATGGAGTGGAACCCAAAGTTCAAGGCCTATGTGAAGCGGATGTATCTGAAACAGGGATACTATTCCTACCAGCTGCTATTCCTGCCCGTAGGCAGCCACGAAGGGGAAACGGCCAGGATTGAGGGCGACCATTACGAGACGCCCAACACCTACACGCTATACCTCTACGGACGCAGACCTACAGACCTATACGACAGGCTGATAGCAGTAAAGAAGATGAAACGGTAGCGAGAGGTGTTGACAAGTTGTTAACATCTAATTGTACACGCACGCGCAAAAGAATGGAAAAAGTTGTAACTTTGCAACTTGTTAACCACTTCAAGAACACGTAGCTAGATGTCAAAAATACTGGTACGATATAGATACCTGATATTCTCCATAACCTTAATTCTCTCAATAGGTTGCGGGCTAATGATGCCGCATGTGAATGTCAATACCGACATGACAAAATACCTGCCGGACGACTCACACATGAAGGCTGGAATAGACCTAATAAACCATGAATTCGACCTTTCGGGGCAGATGGGCGGCTCGGATATACGCGTGATGGCCACAGACCTGACACCCGAAGAGAAGGTTGACTTCAGGGTTAGGCTGCGCAAAATACCCGAGGTGAAGAGCGTATCGGTACAAGAAAACGGGAATCACACCCTCTACGAACTGAGCGTGCCCAAAAGCGTAGACCAGCTGGCCTTGGGCAAAAAGATACACAAGTCGCATAGCAAGATAGACTATGTAGAAACCAGCCAAGACGGCACCACGCTTAAGATATCGCTGCTGCTGAGCGCTCTGGCCATACTGTTCGCAATATTGTTTGCGATGTGCCCGTCGTGGCTAGAACCGATACTATTCCTTATCTCGACAGGGGTGGCCGTAGTGCTGAACATGGGTACCAACGCCTTGCTGCCCAACGTGTCGTCGACAACTAACTCGCTGGCAGCCATACTGCAGCTAGTGCTCTCGATGGACTACTCCATCATACTGATCAACCGATTCAGGCAGGAACGGTCGAACGCATTGACAAGCCTAGACGCCATGCAGAAGGCGATAGGGAGTGCATCTTCATCGATATTCAGCAGCGCCCTGACTACCATTGTGGGCCTGATGATGCTGATATTCATGAAGCTGAAGATAGGTGCCGATATAGGAATGGTGCTCTCGAAGGGAGTATTCTTCAGCCTGATATGCAACTTCACCATACTGCCCACCTTGATCCTATACTTCGAGCGAGCCATCAACAGGTCGCACAAAGCCGTGCTGAAAATACCCACCAACAGGCTTGCGCACTTCAGCATGCAGCATAGGGTGCCCCTAGCAATACTGTTCGTGATCATTTTCGCGGGATCCTACATCCTCCACAATCAGACTCCGGTCATCTTCCGCAACTCCAAGGTGTCGAACATCGAGCCCTACTTTCCAAACAAGAACCCAATCATACTGGTGTACAGCAACGAGGACGAGCACAACGTGGCCGCCCTACTAGACTCGATACAGGCGATGCCCCATGTAGAGGCAGCCACCTCGTATCCATCGCTGATGCTGCACGAATACACGCCATCGCAGATGGTGAACAACGTGCAAGGCGCCGCCAACCTGCTAAGCTCATCCAACAGCGAAGAAAGCTCGCCGGTAGACAACGTGGACATGCTGTCGGAGGACGTGCTGAGACTGATCTACTACGCAGCCCACACCCCCAACCCAGACATCGCACTCAGTTTTGGAGAATTTGCCGACTTCATTCTGGCCCAATCCAAAGACCCTCACTCGGTAATCGCCGCCAAGATGGACGACGACATGAAGTTGAAAATGGCTGCCCTGGAGGAGTTCCGCAGCATGGTGTCGGAAGAAGAAAGCATACCGACCGAGACGACCTACGACACCATAGTGATCGTGACACCTGCTGATACAGCCACTGATGAGATTATCGCCACACACAGCGTAGCCGAAACCCACCACCACGAACAAGAAGAGACTCGCGAGGAAGAGCCAGCCAGCATGCAAAAGCACACTCCTACCGCAGCAGCTCCCACTACGATATACTACAATCCCTTTACGGATACAGCCCAGCTGCATCGCGTGATGGGAGTGGCCAAGATGACGGCCACCATCAATATGGGAGTGACCGCGATGGGATATGACATAACCTTGAAGGAGAGCCTCATCAAATTCGTTTACGCCCGTGCCAAGCAAAGAAAGGGAGGCATGACTCCGCTAGAGTTTGCCCACTTCATAACGGGAGACCTGCTCAACCACAAGACCTTCGGATCGCAGATAAAGCCAGAACAGAAGGAGCTCATACTGCGCATCCAAGCCCTTATGGATTCCACCGAGAACGCCTCGCTTGGTCGGCCAGAGAACCCTCTGAAGGCACATTCAGCACCGCCCTTGCCCGCAAAGGTGCACAACTATCCTGCCACCCCAGAAACGATAGCCAGCAATCACCCAGAGCCCAGCCCACAACCAGAGCCTCCTGCCGCCAGTCAGTCAGAGCCCTCATACAAGACCATTGTAAAAGTGAGGCCGGCACCCGAAGAGGAGACCGACCCGCTGGCACTATTCCTGGAAATGCTCTCGCCCAACAAGCGATACACAGCAGCCCAGATGGCGCAAAATTTTGCCAGCATGGGGCAAGGGATGACACCAGGCATGATAGAGATGCTATACCTCTATTATGGCGGACTGAACCTCTTCAACGAGGAGTGGACCATGAACCTGCATGACATCGTAGGATTCATGGCCGACACCATGATGAACGACCCACGCTACGCCTCATTCCTAGACGACAACATGCGGAGCAAGTTTGCCGGAGTGCAGCACACGTTGAATCAGAACCTCACCAAATTCCGCACTGACGAGCATTCAATAGCGCTGATTATTACCGACCTGCCCATAGAATCAGAAGAGACCTACCAGTTTATACATCAGATTTCAGAGATGTGCACTGCCGCCCTGCCCCACAGATACTACTCGATAGGCGAATCGGTAATGCTCGATGAAATGAAGAGCGGCTTTGCTCACGAGATGCTCCTGGTAACGATACTTACCATTCTGGCCATATTCATCATCGTGGCAATAACCTTCAAATCAATGCTGATAGCCGCCATACTGGTAATGACGGTAATGTCCGGCGTATTTGTGAACGTAGCCTTCAGCGGCCTAGGAGACGGCTGCATACTATACCTAGTATACCTTATAGTGCAAAGCGTGCTGATGGGCGCCGCCATTGACTACGGCATTTTGTTCACCAACTACTACCGAGAACGACGCCTCACTCAAAACATCAAAACCGCCCTTCGCAAAACCTACAAAGGCACCATACACACGATACTGACCTCGGGACTGATACTGATACTTGTACCCGGCGCGATAGGCATCTTTGAGCAAGACCCATCAATACGCGCCATAGGAAGAGCCATCTTTGTAGGAGCCTTGGCCACAGTGCTGATCGTACTCTTTGTGCTGCCCGGACTGATAGCCACCTGCGACAGATTCATCACTAAGCGACGCAAGAAGAATACTCAAGAATAAGACATCGGACTTCGGACATCGGACTTCGGACTTCGGACATCGGACTTCGGACTTCGGGTTCCAGACTTCGGACTAGTCTTGGACTGTAATGCGAAGAATATTGGTGGTGCTGGGAGTAACCGAACATAGTTCTGATGCGCGATGGCCCACAACCCAGAGAATACGATCTTGATCATCAACAAGAAGCCACTTGGAATCCCGATCGACAACACTTACATGATGATCCTTAAAATAATCCGACAGCAGCTGGGTGCGGCCCTTCATGCCAAAAGGACGGAACCTATCCCCC
This sequence comes from Bacteroidales bacterium, assembly GCA_024400415.1. Classification (GTDB taxonomy): domain Bacteria; phylum Bacteroidota; class Bacteroidia; order Bacteroidales; family P3; genus Colimorpha. The sequence continues at coordinate 15,750 of JAKSMS010000016.1, forward strand.
ACCCTTGGATGGCGTAGCGAAAGAGGCTCGGACAACTGATCAGCATCAAGTATCAGTTGATGAGCCGGCACCTTGAGCGACTGAAGCTGCCCACGAGACAGCTGCTCTCTAATGAGACGCGGAGGATTGTTAGTCGGCGCGGACTTGGGGACTATGAGCAATCCTGAATAATCGAAAACTAATCGGTGAGTAGGGCTGATATACTCGGTGCCCACCTGGCGATCAAGTCCGGCGAGAATATCGGCTATCTGAACCGCATTGAAACCGTAAGGCCGCAAGAGCTCGAAAAGAACCGTGAATTGAGGCGAAAGCTGACGTATGGAGTCATAGCTGATGGCGACGTGATTTCCCTCCTTGCTGAGATGCTGGGCGGCCAAGAGGCGCAGCTGGTCGCGATAAAGCTGTTCGGCATCTGCCAAAGCCGACATGGTAGACTGCATCGACTCATCGATATGTGGGGACATCTGACGAAGAAGCGGCATCAGCTGATGGCGAACCTGATTGCGTCGGAATTCGAGTTCTGCATTGGTATAGTCCTCGACAAAGGCCAGACCCTGCTGCTCGACGTAGGCGTCAATCTCGGCACGAGTGAAGGGCAGCAACGGCCTAAATATGGCCAGAGGAAGACTGCCATCATCGGTAGGCACCAATCGCACGGACTGAGGCCGAATGCCATGGAGACCGGCTATTCCGGTGCCGCGAAGGATGTTGATAAAAAAAGTCTCGACGGCATCGTCTCGGTGGTGTCCGGTAGCCACTCCAGAATAGCCATGCGCGGACACCAATTGGGCAAAGAACCCATAGCGGAGATCGCGAGCCGCAGCCTCAATAGATAAGTGATGATCATGAGCATAAGAGCGGGTGTCGAAATGAGCTACGTGGCAAGGGACGCCCAAAGAATCTGACAAAGCCTTCACAAAAGCCTCGTCGCGATCGCAGTCGCCTGGACGTAGATTGAAGTTGCAATGAGCCACTGCAAAGGGCTGACTGGTATGCGACATGAGATGAGCCAGAACGACAGAATCACGACCGCCGCTAACAGCCAATAGAACGGGCATAGACGGGTCAAAAAACGAAGCAGAGGCTATATGGGCTGCAAACTTAGAATACACGTGCTGACAGGTATAAAATGGGTAATATCATTTATTAAAAAGGGGGCCAGCTTGAAGGCAGCCCCCTTAAAGGTATTTCGTGGCGAAAAGTACGCCGACAGAGACTTACTTAACCACCATCTTACGCATCACTCGCTTGCCATCGAAGATGATACCATAGAAGTAGGTACCGCTAGAGAGCTGGTCGGAATTGTAGTGGATGGTGTTGGTGCCCATGCTGTAAGGAGCGGTCTGGCTGTAAACCATACGGCCCATGAGGTCGAGCACATAGAAGGTGACATCGCCAGGAGCAGGAATCTCGAAGTCGATAGAGGTAGCGTGTGAGTATGGGTTAGGAACGTTCTGATGGAGAACAATGCCGTCAGACTCATCAGCGTCTACGATATCTTCGAAATAGTTGAGCACGCGAACAATGGTTGACTCATCATTATCGTGGTCGACATCAGAAGCCTGATAGATCTTGCAACGACCTTGATAGTCGCGGGTGGCCACCTTTGGAACAGTACCATTAATAGGCAGATAATAGATATTACCTGGGATGAGGGAACGTTCCGAGTCGGTCTTTGCCAGTTCAACGCCATTGATGGTACCCGACAGAGTCTGGGTCTTGGTGAGAACGGCATTACCAATATTCTCTACCACAAGACGGACACGGCATTCCTCAGAACGATTCTCTTCAATCTCGATACGGTGGAGCTTGATGTCAACCTGGGGTTCGAGCAAGATGTTGGTTGTATCGTTGGCTGAATTGTTGTCACCAATCAAGTTCACGAAACCGCATGCGATATCACGAGGCTCGTTACGTCTTGGGAGGAGAGAGTCGAACAAGAAAGTAGTCTGTGCAAGAGAAGCCAACGGCATCTCAGTATGATAGGTAGTCCTATAAGTGGTAGTAGTATCACCATCAACATAGAAACCAACCTCGAAATCGTTGGCTGATCGAGCACCCTGATTTTGAATTACCAAGTAAACACGATCAAGGTTATCTTTATTGGTAACGTCGACAATAACGCCTACTGCGGCAATATCCTTGATAGAAGTAATACCCTCAAGGGCTCTAGAAACAGTATCGTTGTATGGGTATACATCTCGATCGTAATTGCCATATACCTGAAGCGTCATATAGCCGAGCGATGCTCTCACACGATGCTTGAAGGTGTAGTTGAAATACTCCATTGATGGCAGACCATCAGGTCCGACATACTGAGTAAAGTCAACCTGCTCGGTAACAGGAGCAGCGCCATTGAAGACATAGGAAAGCGAGATATTATCCATAGGATCGGTACCGAAGTTACGAATCTTGACGGTGATATCAAGCGAGTCTCCAGCCACTACACGAGGAGTAGGTGAGATGATCTGCTGAACATTGAGGTCATGGCTCAAAGGAGCGAGGGTGAAGATACGGGTATTGGAGTCGTTATCGTAGTAGATATCGGTACCCAAGAATGAGAATGCCGTGATAGCAAAAGTATCAGGGAAGTCAGAGGTGATTACGAATCCACGTTCGAAACGATAGTGAACGGTATCGCCAGGTTCGAGAGTACCGGTCCAAACGCCAGTCTTCGAGAGGTTGGATCCATGAGGAATATAGCCTACCTCGACGCGGTTACGGGTAGCATAGCCATAGTTCTTGATAACGACCTTAGGATAGATAGTCTCACCATAGCGAGGCTCTGTAGGTTCGATGATATCTACTATTCCGACATCCTCGGCACGCTGAGCACGACCGATGCGGATATCGTCGATAGCGCAGCCGTCACCATAGCTGGTATTATCATTAGCGCCAGGATTGGTGCAGTAGATAAACCTGAACTGAAGATCCTGTGGGAAGTCGCCAGATACGGATCTGAGGCTGAGGATCTGATCAACATAACGTCCGTTAGAGCTACCCGAGAAGCAGCCTTCCTCGTTGTACCAAGTAGTGACGGTATCGATACCGAAGAGGTCAACCCACTTGTGGACAGGACGGTCAAAGTTGAGGAACTGGAGCACAAGCTTAGAGCCAGCAGGCATTGCTCTGTTGAGGTACATAGCCAGGGTGTCAGCACGAACTGAGGAGATATCGATGATTGGGGAATAGAGGATGGAATAGTTACCATACTTGCCAGTCACGATAGTGTGATCGAGATCGGTGCACCAAGCATTATCGCCAGAAGCAGTACCTACGATGGTATTCTTAGCAGGAGTACCCAGCTGCCAAACGTTGCGAGTATACTGAGAGTATCCCTTAGGAGCATACCACATGCTGACGCCTTCGAAGTCGTCCTCGTGCTTGAGCACCACAACATGGAAACGATGGAACTCAAAACTGAAGGTATTGTTGGAAGGATCGCGGTCGCCAGTCTGATCGATGCTGAGCTGCAGTTCGGTAGTGCCCTCGTCGAACGAATAGGTAGGAACAGCCACCATGGTGCTATAGCCTGGCATAAGGTTGCCAGTCCAATTAATAACGCCGGAGGTGGTATCGTTTGGTCCGTTGAAGGAGTAGTTAATGTCTATGTTGGTAAGTGCAGAAGCACCCTTGTTGGCCACATTGAAGTAGATAGTCTGCGGACCATCTTCAATACGGTTGCGGAGAATTGGCGAGAATCTAGATATGGTATCAAAGAATCCTTGCTTACCACGAGTGCCGACGATATGATTGATAGCAACGTCGTATGCTGGTGGTTCTGGGTCTATATAGAGCATATAGTCATGAACGTCGCCATTATCGATATTGCTGCTTACTGTTGGGGTACCGCTGACAACATTCACCTTACCACCAGGGTTGATGCTGTTGCAATCATCACCACAAAGGAAGATACGCATACGCATGTGGCCAAACCAAGCATCTTCAGGAATAGTTACAGGAATTGCCAGTGGGATGGTATCCTCGGCCATGATGGTGGTAGAGGCGATCCATTCCTCGTTGGTCTCGTCGAGGCTGAAACGTCCATCTCTGTTGTAGTCGATCCATACACCCAACTTAGCGCTACTGCCACTTCTGCTATCGCTACCTATACGGTTCTCGCACTGAACAAACAGAGTATCGTGAGTGCCACGGGTAAGATGGAGCACTGGGATTTCAGGAGTGCCATAAGCACCGAAATTATTGTAGCCATAACCCAATGGGAACATCTCATTGTGGAGCGAGTTGAATGATACACGGGTGATATCAAGGCCATCGGTGCCAACAGAAATCGTTGGATAAGTACCATTGAGGCCTTGGTAGGTAGTAGTGTAGATAAAGCGGATAGTATCATTGAGTCGAACCTGCTCACCAGGAAGGTCGGTCCATACACGGATCTTGTAGGCCGTTGGGGTGTTAGGGGCAGGAATCTGGAGCAATGAATCGAAATTGAAGTCGTAGGTCTGACCAGAAGCGATAGAGGCAGAGCAAGTCTCAGTCACCTGCTGGAATACCTGCGTACCTGCGCCATTGAGCAGCTGATAGGTCACAGGGATATTGGATATAGTCTGCGAACCATAGTTGACCAGGCGAACCTTAACGGTATCATCCTCAGCAAAGACGGTACCGGTTGGACGAGGATTGAGAACCTGCTCAACGGCAGCATCCTTGTTCACAAGCGGATTCAGATAAACAGTAACTGTTGAGAATGGGCTGATGCAACCCTTATCGGTAGTGGTGCGGAGATAGTAAGTAGAATCGTGGAAATACTGAGGACCATTATCCCAATGTGTAGAAGCGGCGTACTGGTTCTTCACATTGAAACGGCTGTTCAGATTGGTAGAATCGCGATACCACTCAATAGGACGGCTGTTGCGCTGTGAAGCCCAAACGGTATCCCAAGTAGCGTATGGGATGTGGTTGTCGACACCGACAGGAGCCTGAGGTGTGTAGAAGGAGTTGATGTTGCCAGAGATAGCAGTATCCTGATGGCCGTTGCCAGTAGGATAAAGGTCGTATTGGCAATGAACCCAACCACGAACCTTAACAGCAGTCATATTGGTATCCTTACCCGTAGGATAGAGGTTGGCATGAGTGTTGAGGATAATTGGGCGAGAGGTCTGTGGTGGCAGGAACGCGGTGAGATATTGAGTCTCGGTAACATTCTGTGGGAATGTAGAGATGGTTCGAGTTCCTACACCTGTATTCTGGTTATAAGAAGTGTAGGCTGAGAAACCGAAGGTGAGCGGCATAGTCACTGGAATGGTGTCGAGACCTACGTTCTTGATGGTGATAGTAACAGTAGAGTTAGAGTTGAGCGGTGCACAACCACCGGTAGCAGCCACAGAGGTCACCTGCAGATCGTAAGCGGGATCGAGGAAGATCTTGACCAGAGTATCATTGTCATCCAAATTGGCATCGGCAATAGAAGATGGCGTATCGAGATGAACATGTACAAAGTGGGTGTCAACAAGACCCAGCTGAGTCTGGATGAAAGCGGTATCGGTCCAGTACTGACGAGGAGTCATAGTAGGTATTGGACGCACACCAGTATTGTTGGTAGTTCCTACAAGATCAGCCGACCATGAAGCGCCATTGACATTGTTGAGACCATTATTGAAAATCTTAACGATCACGCGCATGGTCTTACCCTCGATGGTTGGGTGAGGATTTGTAGTGCGAGGCAGATAAGGCTCGATAACCTCGATGATGGAGAGGTCGTACTGCTGACGGCCATACTCATGTGCACCGATGGTTGGATTAGGAATCTGAGGACGGGTATTGCCATCGATATCCTGAGGAACCTGGGCGAGGTACTCACCACAATCAGAGAACTGTCCAGATGCCACGTGGAGATCGTTCATGTCATTGAGGAAATATGGCTGCTGAACGATAGAGTGGTCATCCTGATTGTTTGCGGCCTGAAGGTCGGCGAGAGTGGTCATTTCAAGACCATAGAATGCCAGTTTTGGATTAGTAGCATTGGAGTAGTATACATTGTAGTTCGAACCATTAGATGGGATTGCAGCGGTAGACTTCACATAATATGCGTAGCCCTGGCTGAAGTTGGCCATAATGTTGTCGCGAACATTTATATTGGTAATATTATCGATGGTATTACCGATAGACACAGCTCGTGAGGCACCCTGGTTGATACCAGCGTATACTCGGAAGGTGTTGAAGTAAACATTAATATAAGTAGAGGCGGAGTCAATCAACAGGCCGCAGGAAGGATTGAGACCTGCCATGCCAGAGCTGTAGCAAGAAACCATGTTGTCGTAAACCTTGGCACGGCGAGCCTGGGTACCGAGCACGTTGTTCAAGGTAATACCACGTCGACCGCCAGAGAAGTCGTCAGAGAGGTAGATGTGGTTCTGAACAAGTTCGAACAATCCGGTATGGCCAGCGATATAAACGCCATACAATGGACGGTTGGCAGCGGCTGTGGCGCTCTCGATACGATTGCCCACAATGGAAACATCGTGGAGGTTGCGCAGGTTGATACCGCGGTTGAAGAATCCATGAATCTGGTTGTTGTGAATATTGATAGCTCCCGAAAGATCTTCAGTTGTAGCCTTGGTAGTGATAGCGAAGTATCCGCTGTCGATAAGGCTATTGGTGATATTCACATTCTCTACTCCGTCGTAGATTACAATACCATTAGCGTTGTTGCTCAATGAAGAGGTGCTCTTCACGCGAACCACCACGCTATCGAAGTTTACATTAGAGCAGTTTGCCAGCTGTACGGCAGTAGCATAGATGTTGTTGCCCGAACCGGTAGTATGCTTACCATAGATGGTGAGATTCTTCAGAGTGAGGTACTGAGAACCGTCGATATTGATAACATAGTTGGCATCGGTGGTTGGAGCAGCAGTGAGGACAACATCATCGGCATTTCCTGACAATGACTGGAACGTTACTGTGCGGGAAGAGTCGGCGCCATTGAAAGATCCGAAGGTTGCTTGACCATCATAGGTACCCGAAACGATGTTGAATACAACAGAGCCATCCATACCTACCTCATTAAGGGTATCGGTAGCAGCAGAGATGGACACGAAATTAGTACCAGGTCCTACATTGTAGGAACCACCACAGAATCTTACTGGGAGAATGGTCGAAACCTCATCATTATTAGTAATAGTATCGCCAGAAAGAACTACCTGGGCTGATACGACATGGCGGCCAGGGGTGAATGAGTAGGCAGGAAGATTGATAGCTGCAGAGTCACCGGCAACAATAGAAGCAGTATTATGATATGTAGCGACAGAATCACCATCCACGCGCATCACAACAGAATAGTTGTCCATGTCGACCGAACCCTGGTTTCTCACTCTAATAGGCAAGGAGATTGGACCGCAAGAAGAGTAACCTGTACCATTACCATTGAAGGAGCCATTCCAAACGACAGCAGCATCATAGTCTGGAGCACCAACTACGGTAACAGGAACTAGGCAGGTAGGACCTGCGCAACCAAAGATAGCTGAGCCGACCTTCATATTAGGACGGTTGGCTGATCTGGTACCATTGCCGGTAGCGCTGCATACTGCACTAGCGTCGTTGGTCAGACCAAGACAAGAATTAGTCTTAGAAGTATAACGGCCCTTCACTGTCTGAGCAAGTGCAGAGCTCATCTCACGGCAGATCTGAATTACAATGTTGCTCGTACCATCCCACAGATAAGGAGTCTGGAGTTGGAAGGTGTACCAGCCAATTGCAGAACTTGGGAAGGTAACAGAAGAAGAGGAGAACACCTCATTGTTGACAGTCTCCCAAGCATTGTTAGCAGAGAAGATCTCGTTGTTGGTAGCACCCATCGAAATGGTGTACGAAGCAAAGGTTGGAGTATTAGCAGCCGTTGCAGTGTTGGCAGTCATCTCAAAGGATAGTGAGGTAATATTGCCTGGCTGAACGCCTGCAGCCTGAAGTTCGGCAGCAGTATAGATGAACTGGGACTTATAGAATCTGTTGTTAGAAGCGAATGGGCAGATCTTATCGGTATTGGCCGATTGAGCAGTACCCGTTCCCAAAACAGACTCATTGGAGTTGACATTAACTGCGCTTACATAGAAGGTATCATCAGCATAGAGTATTGGGGTGACAAAAGTATTGCTGGTAGTAGTATCCAGTGCCACGCCATAACGAGAGTACCATACAAAGCCATCGCTGGTATTAGAGGATACGGCCGAAAGCGTAGCCGATTGAGCATAATTAGTAGTGGCGGACGATGCAACAGGAGCATCAGGGGTACGCAGTGACTGTACCGAGATGGCAGAAGTATCGTTAATCAGGGTAGATGCTAGTTCCGTTGTATTGCGAACCACGAAGGTCTTGATCACAAACGTCTGGTCGGTAGCAGCATGCATATTAACAGGAGTGCTGAAGGTATGGTGAACAGAAGCACCAGCAGCAAGATTGTTGACGGTGTCGGTCTGTACAAGCACGCCGTTTACTGAATAAGAAACGTAAGCCACGGGGCAGTTCTGAATACCATAATTAGACAGCGTGCATGAAACCGTCTCATCGCCAAGTCCGCAACCGCCCTGGATAGGATCGGTCTCAACAGCGAGGTCGATATTAGGCACGCCTGAGAGCGTTACTGTTGCAGTGGCACGTGGGCCCTCGCAATCATTAGTATGATAAAGAATCAGATCAGGATTGGTAGTACCCAGGGTAAGTGGATACTGGTTGGTAGCAGCACGCCAATACTGAGCCGTGTTAGCTGGGGTTGCTGCTGGATTCTGTGGCCAGCCGATACGGCTGATACCAGCATTGACAGACTCAACCAGCAGACCAGGACCAGACCAGATATAGTTTGGCACATTGAGGTTATTCCACTGAGTGGTGGTAGTCATATCGAGGATAGAGTCTACACCCGAGATAAGTTTGCGGATGCGGATAGGCACTGCATCGCAGATAGCGCCGGCATGACGATAAACTACAGCCACAGGCTGGGTAGAAGGTGCGTTAGTGATCTTAGGTGTGGCAGGGATAGTGACGGTGGAGTCGGTAGTGGTGAGCGGGGTGAAGAACTGAAGCACCACGCTAGCACCAGGCTGGATCATCACATGGGTAGGCACCTTGAAGATCTTATTATTGAAACCACTGTTGCTTGAATACATTGCAATGGTATCGTTGTAGAGGTCGGCAGGATAGTCGCCTACGTTGGTAAGCTCAACAGCATATTTGGTACCCGTATTGAGCCATACTGGACGAGGCGAGGTAGAACCTACTACTGTGCTGGTAGCTGAAGTGTAGTTGTTATCGAAAGCCACCTCAGAGATGCGGATGATGGGGAGTTCGCGATGCTGGCGGAAATAGAACACGGTATCGCGCATCAGGCTGTCTGACACGAATGGTGTGCCTCGGTGCAGAATGGAGTCAGAGGTTGCAGATGCATACCAATACAGGGTAGATGGCATAGTTGGACCAACATTGTATACATTAACGGGCCAAGTATTGATGCCTGTATTCACATTGATAGTTGCTGGCTGCTGGTAAGGTGAGGTGACTGCAACTGGTGAAGGTGCAGGAGACACATAATTAGATCTTACAGTATAGCGGGCAGTATCATTGGTATTGTTAGGATCTGAAGAGCAGCTTATCCACAGCTTCAGGGCATACTCTCTATCTGAAGTTGCATAAGAAGGCATGTTGAGAGTGGCGGTGGTATTCACCAAGGTGGTATCGCCAGAAGTGATGGCGGTGCTTACCGATACACTGTCGGTAACCGAGCCATACTGGTAGACAATCTTCAGCGGGTTAGAAGCACTTGGAGTGAAAGTGGTGGTACCCCAGTTGTACATCTTCAATCGCAGTGGGATGGCGTTGGTGCCGCCGCAGTAGGAATCGAATGGTTCAACAAGGTCTACAATCTCGAAATCGTAGTAGAGTGCGTCGAACTCGAAGGCACCTACGCATGGAGTCGTTGGACGAACAGTACCAAACATATCGTCGGTAACGCCGGCAATAGGAACTGCAATATTCTTCACTGCCTGGTTGAAAGTGCGGAGGTCGACACGCTCACCATTGAGGAAGCTTGGGTTCACCTTCTGGGACAGGTTGTCGCTAGGAACTGCCGTGCGCCATGCATTAATATTATTATATGTATTAGAGCCTAGGCGGTTGAGAGCAGCGCCTCGGGTATAATAGATGTTCGAACCAACCTGGTTGGTAGTATTGCTGCCTGGGGTATAGTTCAAAGCATAGTTGTAGTTATCGAGGGTAGCAATGATGTTGTTCTTGAAAATGCTGTTGTCGATAGAAACGCCGCCGAAGCTTGCTGCAGCAATGTCTGAACGGGAATCGGCGGTAAACTTAACCGAGTTGTATACAATCTTGGTATACGATGCGCTCTGGATGTTGAGTGGAGACACAATACTGATAGCAGTACCGTCATCCTCTTCCACAATCATGTTGTTGGCGATGATGGCATAGCCGGTAGCAGAACCAGTAACCGTAGCGGCACCGATAGCAGCAGCACCATGACTGGTATAAACCTTGTTGCGGGTAACCTTAGTGGTTCCGTAAGCATTCTGCAGCAGCACGGCATAACCTGCGTTGGAGAGGATATTGTTGAAGTAGTTGCTGTCCACCTCGGCGTTGTTCTGGTTGTAAACATACACGCCGTAGGATCTCTGGCCCGCAAACTGGCTTCTGGACACCTTGTTGCCTGAAGAACGCTGGTTGATCGACATACCGCTCAAGTCTACGCCGCTAACGCCGCCGTTGAAGGTACAGCCGTCAACGGTGAGGTTGTTACAGTTGCCCGAATAGATCAAGGCCTGAGTACCGCCATTTACATCGTCGAAAGTACAGCCCTCAAACTTGCAATAATTGCTGCTGCTTCCCAAACGAGCCATGTAGGTGAGCGGAGCCTCATTGATTGAGCGGAAGGTGACGTTTCTGAATCGGGTGTAGGTGGCATTCTGGAGATCTGCGATATGGGTAGTCACTGCCGAATCTGCCAGGAACACAACGGCACCGCTGTTGAGCGGTTCGAAGGTCAGATAGCTGGTAGCAGATGCACCCGAGAAAGCAGGAATCTCAAAAGGCTCGTAAGTTCCCGGGGCCAGCTTCACGGTGAGGCCGCCAGAGATACCGCAGCTGCTCAGCGAGAAGAGGAACTCGTGCATCGAGCCAAAGTCGGCATTGGCACCGCCGATCTGACGAACACCGGTCATTGGACCTGCGCAAGCGATGAACTCGCAGAAAGCAGTATCGTTGTAGGGTTCGTGGTCGCGATAGCGGTTGCTGCCAGAGGTCATGGTATCCTCAACCCAAGCAGTGATGGTATGATAACCAGGAGTGAACTGCTGAGTGGAAGTAAGGGTTACCGTCTGAGTAGCGTTGGATGCTAAGCTTCCGGTCCAGTTGTAATAAACAGGATTGTTGTTATCCAACTGATAAGCGATACGGATACCGTTGAGCGTGTTCACACCAAAATTCTTCAGAGTAACCTGCACCTGCTGATTGGTGTTGGCAGTTGCAGCTGAAGCCGATGATGGGAAAACCACTTCAGCAATACCACAGTCGTTGATCAGTGGAGGATTCTGATCCATGTTGAATGCAAAGTTAGGCATCTTCTGCTCTGACTGGTAGGCATTGTTGTACTCGGTATAGGTGTAGGGGTCATACTCCATAAAGGAGACGTCGGCATTATAAAGGGTTGCCTTACTTGGCAGGGTAGAAATACCTGCAAGGCCGATTGCCGAAGGCATATCGTTGGAGTTGTTCTGGATTATCTGAACGATGAGGTCCTTGCCGGCATAGAAGAATGTATCCTGCAGCGTCAGGCTGAAGGGGTTGTTATTGACCGTGATCGGGAAGTTGATGTTACCACGATACACAGTTTGAGTATAGTCGTTTGAGAATTCAAGGATTGGCGAGGTCGTATAGGTCGAATAGGCGTTCTTCATTCTAATTGACACATCTTCACGGGTCTGGGGCGCTGTCTGTAATCCTGACTTAATCAAAAAAGAAAGACCTGTTATCGAACCTGCTTCGAATCCTGCATTATGGAGCAGTGCGCTATCGAGCACAAACTCGGCTTTACCGATTGCCTCTGTTGGGAACGGGTAAAAAGTAAGAGTGTATGGAGCATTGGGCACATTGCCATTCATGGACACATATCCTGAATTAGCAGCACCTCTAACGCATCGATACTCATACCACGCTGCTTCACTGGCTGGTTGGGTAGCTGTATTCTGGTTGTTGGAGGCATCCTTTGCCACTATCCGGAAATACATCATGGTGTCGTAACCTTCGAAAGGCATACGGATAGTATAGCGGTTTGCCACACCTGGCACCTGGCTCATAGTCTGCTTATGCACAGTATTGCTGTGACCAATCTTGTACAGCACATACACTGAGTCTGGGTTGATGGACAGGGAGTTGTTTCCGGCCTTCACGTCTGCCACGATCTTGGCACCTCGAGAACTGGGGTGATTTACCAGGTCCGGATACTGAAGCATCTTGATTACAGGCTTCACGATAGGCTGGGCACTAGCCCTAACCACGATATCGTCGAGATACCAGCCCTGGTCTGCCACACCGAAGTTGCCTGTCTTGGCATAAAGGGTGATTCGGATGTTGAGTTTACGGTTACCAGCGTTAACATTGGTGAAGATACGGTCAAGGTTGAAACGTTCATTTCTCCACCAGGAGGCATCCATCTGGCCGTTGGTACTCCACTCTGGATATGCCATGTTGCTAAAATAGCCACAGCCGTTGTAGAAGTCGGAGTAGTTGCCCGTTCTGTCGTAGTAGGTCGTCGTCAGTCGGGTCCAAGTGTTTGACGAAGCCAGCTTAGCCTCAATCATGGCCACCTGCTCTGAGGAAGCACAGTTGCTTGGGTTCACGTTGTTGATGTGGGCGAACTCAAGGGTAAAATAGTTCAACGTGGCATAAGACGACATGTCGATCTCATCGAGAACTATCACAGCCTGGTTGCCGTGAGTAATCTTCATAGCTCTCGAACCTCCGTAGTAGAAAGAGGTCTGCGGGGCAGCCGTACCGGATTGAACGGTATAGTTTGCCGTCTCATTCACTTCAAAGCCTTGACGGAACACTTCATAGATTTGAGCTTGCATAGAAAAGCTCAAAATCGTAAAAATTACGCCAAGCAAAAAAGATTTTTTTCTCATGGTTTAATATTATTATTTATTTTATTTACAGAACAATACCAAGGAAAATGCATAGGTTTTGCTACCCATATTCACACTTTCATTGAACAAGCAAAGATACACAATTTTTTGAACATAACCACAACTTTTTGCATTTTTTTATTAATTATATTTTTATGACAAAAAAAACACGGGTTTCAACCACCTGGTCAAAACCCGCAAAAACGACAATATTTTTGTTGCGTTATTCTACACAATTCTGCTCATTCTGCAACAACTCAAGAAGGTCACTGCCCCCTCTGGCGAAGCATCTCATACATAAACACTGCTGCCGCAACAGACACGTTCAACGACTGCACATTGCCGCAGATAGGCAGCTTGGCTCGAGTGTCGCAAAGCTTGAGAATCTCTGGGCTGATACCCGTTTCTTCCGACCCCATCACCAGCAGCGTAGGCTTACGAAAATCCACTGACAGATAATCCGTTGCGCCTTTTTCTGTAGCTGCGCACACCTGCATTTCAAACTGCTTTGCCAGATTGATCACCGTCTTCAGATTCTGCTCCCTGCAGATAGGAAGCCTCAGCAAGGCCCCCGACGAGGTCTTGATCGCATCCTCGTTCACCTGGGCGCTGCCATGGTCTGGCACCACAATAGCATCCACTCCTGCACATTCTGCCGAGCGGGCTATTGCACCCAAATTTCGAACATCGGTAATATGGTCGAGCATTACAATAAAGGGAACTCGTCCTTTTGCTTCAAGCACGGGGACCAGGTCCATGAACGACTTATATGCTACAGGTGCTATCGTAGCCACGACTCCCTGGTGGTTGCTGGTCGTCATGCGGTTCAGCTTCTCTACTGGCACATATTGGAATGGGATGTTGAGCTGGCTGAGGGCCGACTTCAATTCGCCAACAAGAGCGCCGCTCAGTCCCGACTGGATGAACACTTTGTCCACCTGCTGGTCAGAATCCAACGCCTCCATTACCGGACGCAGTCCATATACTATCTGCTGCTTGGACTTACGCTCATGGACAAATTTTTCAGCTGATTCTGAAGGTCTTCCTTGGTGACCGTAACGATTATTCTTTCTCGGCTCGCCTTCATGGGATGAACGCGACTGGAATCGCGGATTAGTAGTTTTTTCCATCTTTGATTATGATTTTACGATCAGCCATCTCGGCCAATTCTTCATTATGTGTTACTATTACAAACGTCTGTCCGTACTGCTCTCGGAGGTCAAAGAAGAGTCTATGCAGTTCTTTGGCATGAACCGAATCCAAGTTGCCTGATGGCTCATCGGCCAGCACCACTGACGGCGCATTCATCAAGGCCCTAGCCACCGCAACACGCTGCTGTTCACCGCCCGAAAGCTCCGCCGGCTTATGGTCCGACCTTGCCGAAAGATTCATATCGTTGAGCAGCTTCAGACCCCTCTCGCGGGTCTTCTCCAACGACTCGCCCTTGATCATGGCCGGCATGCACACATTCTCCAGCGCCGTGAATTCTGGCAGCAGATTGTGGAATTGAAACACATACCCGATATGCTCATTCCTAAACCTTGCCAGCTGCTTGTCGGAGAAGCGGGTCACGTCGGTGCCATCCAGTATCAGCGTGCCGCTAGTCGGACGCTCCAACGTGCCCATGATTTGAAGCAGGGTGGTCTTGCCGGCACCCGAGGCTCCCACAATAGAGACCACCTCTCCCCTATCCACGCGCAGCGAAACATCCTTCAGCACCTGAAGGTCGCCGTATGACTTGCAGACGTCGCAGACTTCTATCATTGCTCCTTGCCATTAAGGAACACCTTCTCCACCTTATTCTCGCCATACGCATAGGGCATATATTCATACGTGGAGATGGGCTTAGTGATATAGAAATTGGCCACCTTGCCCTTTGCAATGCTGCCCAGCTTGTCGCTCACGCCCATAGCATAGGCGCTATTCATCGTGGTGGCATTGAAGGCCTCCTCGGGAAGCATGCGGTAGTTCACGCAGGCCATCGAGAGAATCAGCTGCATGTTAGGCGACGGCGAGGATCCTGGGTTGCAGTCGCTAGACATTGCCACGCCCAATCCGGCATCCATCATCTTGCGCACTGGAGCGTGCTGCATATTCAAGAAGAATGCTGCTCCCGGCAATACGGTAGGCATAGTCTCCGAACCCAGCAGGCAGGCTATCTCCTCATCGCCCGTAAACTCGAGATGGTCGCAGCTCAGCGCGTTATACTTCACTGCCACCTGGATACCGCCCGAGCAGGCCATCTCGTTGGCGTGAATCTTTGGCCTCATGCCATGCTTGATGCCGGCCTCGAGCATGCGCTCCGTATCTTCGCAGGTGAAGAATCCTTCATCGCAGAACACGTCGATGTAGTCTGCCAGCCCTTCGGCTGCTGCTTGAGGAATCATCTCGTCGATCACCAGGTCTACAAACTTTTCCTGACGGCCTCTATACTCCATGGGAATACCATGAGCGCCCAGCAGGGTAGCCTTGATGGTGAGCGGCGAGTCCTCCTTCAGTCTACGGATCACGCGCAGCATCTTCATCTCGGCCTCGGTGGTCATTCCATAGCCGCTCTTTATCTCAACGGCGCCCGTGCCGAAGCCTATCATCTGCTGCAGGCGCATCATTGCATCCTCATACAGCTGGTCTTCCGAGGCTTCCTGCACACGCTTGGCGGAATTCAGGATGCCGCCGCCGCGCTTAGCGATCTCGTCGTAGCTCAGGCCGCGGATCTTGTCGATATACTCTATCTCGCGGCTGCCGGCATACACCAGATGGGTATGCGAGTCGCAGAATGATGGGAACACCATCCTTCCTGTAGCGTCCACCTCTTTGTCGAAAGACTGCTCCTTCAGAGCGCCCATCTCGCCGAAGTCGGCAATACGGTCATCTTCCACTATCAGGTAAGCATTCTTGATAGTCTCCATCTTAGCCATCTCCTTGCCCATTATTCTGGGTTTGAGATCGCGATCCACCATGCAGAGTTCTTTTATATTTTTTATAAGTGTCTTCATAATCTTTATTATCTAAAATAATTCTTGTTGTGTTCCATTCATTTTGAGCCTGCCCAGGTGCTGATAGGCCAGCTCCGTAGCCTCTCGGCCTCGAGGGGTGCGCATCAGGTATCCCTCCTGGATCAAGAAGGGCTCGTACACCTCTTCCACCGTATCGGAATCCTCCCCTACTGCGGTGGCAATATTGTTGATGCCCACAGGGCCGCCCTTGAACTTGTCGATGATCGTAGCCAGGATCCTGAGGTCCATCTCGTCCAATCCGTTCCTGTCCACGTTCAGCGCCTGAAGGGCATATCGGGCGATATCGAGGGTTATGGTGCCGTCGCCTTTCACTTGGGCAAAGTCCCTCACCCTCCTCAGCAGCAGGTTGGCAATACGGGGAGTGCCGCGGCTGCGGCGTGCAATCTCCAGGGCCGACTCGCTCGTGATCTTCACATTCAGCAGTCCTGCCGAGCGGTTCACGATGCTGGTAAGGGTGTCTGCATCGTAATATTGCAGGCGGCAGTTGATGCCGAAACGGGCACGTAGTGGCGCAGTGAGCATGCCGCTTCTCGTGGTGGCGCCCACCAGGGTGAACGGCTTCAGGTTTATCTGTACGCTGCGCGCAGCAGGACCCGACTCTATCATGATGTCTATCCTATAGTCCTCCATGGCGGAATAGAGATATTCCTCCACCACGGGCGACAAGCGGTGTATCTCATCGATGAAGAGCACGTCGTTCTCCTCCAGGCTCGTCAGCAGCCCCGCCAGGTCGCCCGGCTTGTCGAGCACCGGACCCGACGTCATCCTCAGGTTCACGCCCAGCTCATTGGCCAAAATCTGCGATAGGGTGGTCTTGCCCAGGCCTGGAGGTCCGTGCAGCAGCACGTGGTCGAGAGGCTCGCCCCTCTCCTTGGCGGCTTTCACAAAAATCTTCAGATTTTCCACCACCTGGGCCTGCCCGGCAAATGCGTCAAAGCCGGACGGACGCAAGGCCCTTTCCACCTCGCGCTCCTGTGCCGACTGGCTCATTCCTGTAGCATCCAAATTATTGTTCATATCTAGAAACGATTCTTTTTTTCGTAGTTTCGAGTCAAATAGACGTTATCAATTACGCTGTTTGAGAGTGCAAAAGTACATGTTTTTTTTGAAATATGAAAATAAAAAGTCATTAATTGCGTTAAATATAGCAATAATAGAATAAAGTAGGACCTCTAAACGCTAAACTACTATGAAAAATATCATTGTTGGAACCGACTTCTCTCATGGCTCTTACGCAGCATTGGAAGTAGCCATCGACATTGCCAACAACATAGGCCTCGACATCGAGCTCATCTGGGTCCGCAAGACCAAAGAGCTGCCCAGCCAGGAGCAGATGGCCGAACTCACACGCCTTGCCGAGCAGCGCCTCTCCGAACTGTGCAAGCTCCACTCCCCCAAGCTCACCAAGTCCAAGCTCTCCTACAAGATCCTCAGCGGCAAAGTTGCCAACGCCATCAGCGAAGAGGCCAAGGCCCAGAACACCTTCCTTATCGCCATCGGCACCAACGGAGCCTCCGGATTCGAGAAATACTGGATGGGCAGCACCGCCGTGCGAATCGTCCAAGACTCCCCCTGCCCCGTGCTCACCATCCGCGAAGGCTACGACGTCTCCCAGGGCATGAAGCGCATCGTGGTGCCCGTGCGCGTCGACATCAACTCCCGCCAGAAAGTGCCTCACGCTGCACAGATCGCCAAGATCTTCGGCGCCGAGATCTACATCCTCGGCCTCATCGCCAACAAAGGCGACGAATCCGACATACTCACCTACATCAAGCAGATCGGCATCTTCCTCAACAAAGAGGGCGTGAAGTACACCCACACCACCCGCCGCTACTCCAACTACTGCGACACCGTCCTGGAGTATGCCGACGAGGTCAAGGCCAACAACATCGTCATCAACACCGAGCAGGACCGCGTCATATCGCAGCTCTTCCTCGGCACCAACGCCCAACAGATAGTCCACAAATCGCAGATCCCCGTGCTCTGCCTCCACCCTAAAGACATTGTTACCCTTGCCAAATAACGACATTATCATCATCGGCGCCGGTGCTGCCGGCATGATGGCTGCCATCACCGCAGCCAAGCGCGGCCGCAAAGTAGTCCTCCTCGAAAAGATGGACCAGGCCGGCCGCAAGCTCCGTCTCACCGGAAAGGGACGCTGCAACCTCACCAACACCGCCTCCATCAAGGACTTCCTCGCCCACGTGGGCAGCGACAGCCGCTTCATGCGCAACAGCTTCTCCATGTTCTTCAACCAAGAGCTCATGCAGTTCTTCGAAGACCACGGCGTGCCACTCGTCGTCGAACGCGGCCTCCGCGTATTCCCCAAGAGCGGCAAATCCCTCGACATCTTCCTGGCACTCATCAACATGCTGGAGCACCACCCCAACGTCGAAATCCGCAAGAACAGCGCCGCCCGCGCCGTCGTCGTCGACAATGGCGCCGTCGCCGGAGTGCGCCTCCAGAACGGCGAGCTCATCCGCGGCTCCCACGTCCTCATCGCCACAGGCGGACTCTCCTACCCCTCCACAGGCTCCACCGGAGCCGGCTACGGCATCGCCGCCGAACTAGGCCACACCGTCGTGCCACAGGTGCCATCCCTCGTGCCACTCGTCTGCCAAGAAGAAATCCCTCAAGACCTCGTAGGCTTCGCCCTCAAGAACGTCAGCCTCATCGTCACCGAGGCCAGCGGCAAGAAAGTATGCGAACACTTCGGCGAGATGACCTTCACCGACAACGGCATCGCCGGCCCCATCGTGCTGTCCACCAGCCGCATCGTCAGCCGCACCCTCCATGCCGGACAGCAGCTCCAGGCACGCATCGACCTCAAGCCCGCCATCGAGCGCGAAAAACTCGACAAGCGCCTCATCGCCGACCTCAACGCCAACGGAAACCGCATCTTCAACGACGCCCTCCGCCTCTGGCTCCCCGCCGAAATCATCCCCTTCGCACTCAAGGCCATGCACATCGAATACTACAAGCGCCTCAACCAGATCAACGGCGCCGAGCGCAAGCGCCTCCTCGACTTCCTCAAGGGCATGCCCCTCACCCTCATCGGCACACGCGACTACCCCGAGGCCATCATCACCCAGGGCGGCGTCAGCCTCAAAGAAGTCAACCCAAAGACCATGGAGAGCAAGCTCGTCAGCGGACTCTTCTTCGCCGGAGAGGTCCTCGACCTCGACGCCGACACCGGCGGCTACAACCTCCAGCTAGCCTTCTCCACCGGCTACGCTGCCGGCATGGCCATGTAGAAAGAACTATTAGTAGACAACTAGACAGCTAGACAACTAGACAACTAGTTGGCTACCTTACCTATTGCGATTCCCTTTCGTCAAGCTCTATCGTCGCCTCCTCCCACGCATTCATGCGCTCCTCCAGGCGGTCCTTCAGCCCCTGATAGTCCTCAAAGAACCTAGCGTCGGGCACCTGCCCCGAGGCCAGTACCCCGTCCTTCTCCGCAATCTCAGCCTCCAGCGCCTCAATCTCCTTCTCTATCGCAGCCACCGCGTTGCGCAGCTTCCTGAGCTCCTTCTCGCGCTCCTTCGACTGCTGGTAGCTCAGCTTGCTCTGCGACACCGGCTGCTCCTTCTGCACGGCAGCCGACGACCTCTTGGCCGCCTCCAGGTCCTTCAGGCTCTCCAGCTTGCGCCACTCCAAGAATTCAAAGATATCGCCCTTGAACTCATGCACCCCGCCGTCGCGGAACTCATAGAGCGTATCCGTCAGCCCCTCCAAGAAGTCGCGGTCGTGGCTCACCACGATCAGCGTGCCCGTATACTGCAGCAAGGCATTCTTCAGCACATCCTTCGAGTTCATGTCCAGGTGGTTGGTAGGCTCGTCCAAGATCAGCAGGTTGCTCGGCGTGAGCAGCAGCTTGGCCAAGGCCAGGCGGGCCTTCTCGCCGCCGCTCAGCACCTTCACCTTCTTGTCGATATCGTCGTCGTCAAAGAGGAAGCTGCCCAAGATATTGCGGATCTTCGGACGGATGTCGCCCTGGGCGATATCGTCGATAGTCTGAAACACCGTCTTCTCCCCGTCGAGCATGGCAGCCTGGTTCTGCGCATAGTATCCTATCTGCACCTGGTGGCCCAGCTTGAACACCCCCGTCTGGTCGGTAATCTCCCCCACGATGATCTTGGCAAAGGTCGACTTGCCCTCGCCGTTGCGGCCCACAAAGGCCACCTTCTTGCCGCTCGTGAGCAGCATGTCCACATTGTCGAACACCTGATGGCCGCCGTAAGCCTTGCCCAGATGCTCCGCCTCAACCACAATCTTGCCGCTGTGAGGCGCCGGCTGGAACTGGAAGTGGATGCTCTCAGTAGACACCTCGTCCACCTGCACCCTCTCCATCCTCTCCAGCATCTTGATGCGGCTCTGCACCTGCTTCGACTTCGTAGCCTTGTAGCGGAAGCGCTCTATGAAAGCCTCAATCTGCGCCACCTGCTTCTGCTGGTTCGAGAGCGACGCCATCTGGCTGGCACGGCGCTCCTGCATCTGCACCACATATTCCGAATACGGACACTTATAGTCGTATATCTTGCCCGCCGTGATCTCGATGGTGCGCTTCGTGATATTGTCCAGAAACGCGCGGTCGTGGCTCACCAGCACCACGGCGCCCATATAGCCCGAAAGGAAGCCCTCCAGCCACTGAATCGACTCAATGTCCAAGTGGTTGGTAGGCTCGTCCAGCAGGATGAAGTCAGGCTGCTTCAGCAGCAGCTTGGCCAGCTCCACGCGCATCTGCCATCCGCCGCTGAACTCCGCTATCGCGCGGTCAAAGTCCGCAGGCCTGAACCCCAAGCCCAAGAGAATCTTCTCGCATTGCTCGCGACGGCTGCCGCCGCCCAGCATGGCAATCTGCTCCGTCACCTCATGGTGGCGGTTCAGCAGGCGCTCATAGTCCGCCGACTCATAGTCGGTGCGCTCAGCAATCTCGCTGGTGAGGCGCTGCTGGAGCCGCTCCAGCTCGTCGATGCGCTCAAAGGCCGTCATAGCCTCCTCGATCACCGACCCCTTGTTCTGCGGCACGATCTCCTGAGGCAGGTAGCCCACCGTCTGGCCCGAAGCCATCACGATAGAGCCCGTCTCCGGCTCCTGCCAGCCGCAGAGAATCTTGAGGAGCGTAGACTTGCCGGCGCCGTTCTTGCCCACAAGGCCGATGCGGTCGCGGTCGCCGATATTAAAGGTAACGTTGTCAAAGAGGTTCTGTCCGGTAAACTGCACCGACAGGTTATTTACTGATATCATATATTAATACTAAGTTCACCTATTGGAAGAATTAATTTTATACCTAAACCCTCGCTGAGGCCTGCCTCAGCATTGGGACTATGCCAAAGGCTGCAAGCACCTTTGAAATGAATCAAATGACAGCGCGCAAAGAAATAACCAGAAATTGTCCAGAAATAAATTTATTCGCACAAAATTTCTGATTAATTTCTGACAATTTCTTTCAGTCTCGATTCTTTGCCACGACAAAGAGAGAGTCGCCATATCTTATCATATTGATTATGAATTATATTATACCATTATTAATTCCGCCAACGAGGTAAGTTCTTTTTTTTGGATGAAGACATAAAAAAGGAGCCGCCTTGTGGGGCCCCTTCTTTATTACTTGGCAATCTCAAGCCGACTAGCTCAGCTTGAACGAGATTGGGAGGCTGAACTGGGCACGTACGGCCGAGCCGCGCTGCTTGCCAGGCTTCCACTTAGGCATTGCCTTCACTACGCGAACAGCCTCAGCGCCGCAGCCAGATCCGATATCCTTCAGGATCTTCACATTGCTGATAGAGCCGTTCTTCTCAACAACGAACTGTACGAACACCTTGCCCTCGATATTGTTCTCGCGTGCGAGCTGAGGATACTTGATGTTTTCGCGCAGATACTTGTAGAGCTCCTCTTCGCCGCCAGGGAATGAAGGGTTCTCTTCAACGAATACGAAGATCTCCTCTTCCTTCTCAACTTCCTCTTCGGTAACCTCTACCGGAGTAAACTCCTGCACCTCAGTGTTAGCGTTGTCGTTCATGTCGACGTGGAGCTCGTTCTCAATCTCCTTGTCGTCGTCAACAACCTCAAACTCGGTGGTGATTTCAGGAGCCTCTGGAGGTTCAGGATCAGGCTGGTCTTCCTGGGTGTTGAGCACCACCTCGTCAATCTCCTCGATAGCGGTGCGCTGAGTAAACTCCTGCACCTGGGTATCGTAAGACTTCACGTTGAATGCAACAAGCACGATGGCCAAAGCCACGACCAAACCAATCTCAAGGTATAGACCTTTCTTTTTTTCAAGGTCAGCCTTCAATGATTTTTTTGCTTCCATATTAATGATTTTTAATTATTTATTCAATGTTAGCCACTCCACAGAGGGGACGTTTTCAGAGTGCTAAATTACGACTTTTTCTTGAATTACAAACACCCAATTGTGAAAAAAAATCCTAAAATCCACATAACCCACTATCAATCAGCACCAACTATGTTGATAAAAAAAAATTCGGACCTCTGACGGCATTCGCCAGACTTCAGTCATCAGTCGTCAGACATCAGACTTCGGACTTCAGACATCAGTCGTCAGTCGCCAGTCATTCCCTCCCTATTTCCAGCAGTACCGATTCGCCATTCTTCAATGCTTCACGAATCATCGTTGTGAGCTTTCGCGAATGTTCTTGCGACTGGCTCAGCATTCCTTTAGCAGTATTCCTGCCAACGAGGATGCACCGATGGTGCAAGTGTGAGAGCAATCAAGCTCGCTTGTATTGCCGAACCGCAGCCATCGTCATGAGCGAAGCGAATAGCCCAATGTGTGAGAGGCATTCACGCCCGCATGGATGAAGATACCCGAAAAGCCTTTCACCTTGGTAAGGTAAGGCACGTTGCAGCGATGCTTAGCCCAATAGGTGATGCCCACAGAATAGATGCCTGTTGGGATTGCGGTCTGCCCATAGACCTTGCGCTCTCGGATCATGTCCTCAGACATGGAGGCATCCAGACCTCTGTCCTTGTCCTCGAGAGTGTCGCAGAAATACTGGTCGTTGACCATCATTCTTCCGATAGTGTAGTTTTCTTTGAGTGCATGACGCACGATTTTAATAACCATAATTTTTTTGAGTTTACAAGTGTACGAGTGTACAAGTGGGTTGAAGTTATATTTGAGAAGTTAAGAAGATGCTTTTGAGAAGTTAAGGTGTTTAGAAGTTATTCGCTTCGCTTATGTCGTTTTGCACTACGGCCTCAAAAGCAAGCTTTTGGGCTCTCCGTTTGAAACGCCAAGACGATACGTTTTGTTGCTGACGGATTTGTCAAAATTGTTGTTGCTGAAATGTATTGTCGTCTGCCGCTGGACTCAAAAATCCACTAAACATCATACTGATGATCAAACTAAAATCTTTGTTTCTCGCCGGAGGCACGCGAGCGCAGCGACCGCGTTTTCGCGCCCTTCGCCCACCTTCAAACAGTGATAGACTTTTATCCTTTAACTCTTCGCGGGAGTTTTAATGTGCGATTAGCAGTTAGCAATTGGCCATTGGCCGTTAGCAAATGGCAAATAGTAAATATCCAACAGCCAATCGCCAAAAGCCAATCGCCAATCTCCTGCCGCGTGGCAGCTGAACCCATCTAGAGGGATTTCTCCGGGGCTTTTTGTCGGAGTTGACCGCCAGATAGGACAGAGAAAGTCCCCAGATAGGATGGAGAAACTATAGAGTTCAAAGATGGCTCAAGGCTCAAGGTTCAAAGTTCAAGGTTACTCGGCTTCGCCTCATGACGATTTTGCACTCCGGTCTAGAAAACGAGTTTTCTGACGCTCTGTTTAGAATCGTTCAAAGTTCAAGGTTCAATGGTTCAAAGCCGCAGGCGGCTGGTTCAAGGATCAAAGTTCAAAGTTCCACCATACACCTTACGCCACACACATCAAAACATCAACACATGTGGCGCAGCCACTAACACATCCAACACATAAAACATCAACACATGTGGCATAGCCACTAACACACCATCCACCATTTCTGGTGCAATTTTTGCCATAATTTTGATTAACAGATTGTTGGGTGCAGTTGACGAAAAGTTAACGAAAAAAATAACTAAACTTTTTCGTTAACTTTTCGTTAATGAAGGCTATAATTATACATAAGCACCTATACTTCTGCGACTTAGTATTCCAAAACGCAAAAATAGGTTCAAATAGTTGTCAAAAGGGCGATTTAGTATCCCCAACTGTTGAGCGATCCCACAAGTATCTCTTAATTATTGTTAATTTATTTTTTAAAACATTCATGCTCAGTTTTTTTCGGTAAAATAATAAATGTCTGCGATATCACCCCAAGCACGTCTGATATCTTACGCCAGAAGTCTCAATTATACATATAGCTGTGTATTAAAAAGATACTACTATGCCACAAAAAAGAATGTAAAAAGACTTGCGTGTATGGTGTAATTTTCGTAATTTTGCAGCGTTAAATTGATTGTAGACATTAACGACTAATTTGAAAGTAAATAATAACTAACCAGTGTCTTTAACGGAAATAACTTGACACATTTTTCCACAAAAAAATAGGAAAAATGA
>JAKSMS010000017.1 GCA_024400415.1 Bacteroidales bacterium
CCGTACTTCTGCAATGTCTCCTCCTGTCCGACATACGCACTGTCGCCAAATGCGGCCTGCCCCCTGTCGCTTTCATCCATCAGGTCAGGGAACATTTTCGAATCATGCGGCGATGCTGCCGTCACCGCTATCTTCTTGAGGAACTTGCTCTTTCCGTCCACTTTCGCGCTGACTTTGTAGCCGAAGAAGTCTTCCCCGCCATTCTGTGTCCAACGGGCATCTATATCCTTCTGTTTCTTCTTGTTGGAATTGTCGTTCCACAAATCTTCCAGCGCCTTGCGGAACATCTCAAAATCGACTACCTGAGACAATCGTTCAAGTGGATTGCCCAGTTTAGAGAGCTCTTCCTTCGTATTTTGTGCGTCAAACAGAGTGACTGACCCGAGTCTCTTGTATTTTGCCATCAATATTCGTGATAAAGTTCAATACAATAACGAAAAATCAAGATATTTATTTTATTGTCAATAAGTTAATTTTTAGAGATTACCTTAATAATTATGCGACAAATAATAAACAAACGAATTCCACTGTTCTTCTGTTACCCCATTGCTCAAGAAAACCTCTTTCAAAAGGGGAAATGAACATTTTTCTTGTCGGTAGACTTCGGCATAAAATTGTTTCAAGATTTGCAGTAGCCGCTCCTGTCCCCCTATCAGCATACCCAGTTTATGGATGACAAGTGGTGTTTTCTGGTATATAATGAGAGCTGTTCCTGAGAAATCCCGTCGCATAAAATCTGCATGGATATGGAAAATATTCTCGCCATCAGATTCTTTCCTATTATCTACATAATGTGTGTACCTACTTGAAAATATACTGTCTGAGACATCCTGTGTATTAAACAACGCCACAGAGAGATATTCTGTTAATGACTCACAAAAGAGAAAATAAGCACTGTCATCTTTAGGAGGTAAGATATCCAAATAACCATGCAGAATCTCGTGTTGAGCAACATTGCCATACCACCCAGTATTAGTTTCAAAAAAAACAGATATTGTATCCCAATTTTCCTCTTGAAAGGCACATCCCCAAATAATATCATTGGTTTCTAGGCAATTGTCTACAATATTAATAGTAAGAAATTTCTGTTTGGGGAAGAAATTGCAATACCTCATCATAGTCATTTTTATTTTCTCCATTCGGTTCCCCATAGTGGTTTTGCTGATTGGAACATGCATGCGTATAGTATCATTTGCATATAAATAATAAGTGCTGTCCCAATGAAACAAGTTCAATTGGTATCTTTCATGTGAATACCCTTGCTTCTGATACCAGTGGTTCTTAATTAGGATAACGCTTATATCATTTTCTTCTGATTTAGATAGATTAATCTGATTAGTATTACTATTAATCGAAAGTGATGGTTTGTTAAGAAATAATGTATAGCCTGTAGATGGCGCTGATATTTGAATAGATTTCACGTACATTAGAGGATGCGTAAAATACCATTCTCCATCTGAGTTAAGAATCGCATTAAAGTGAGGCAAGTTATACCAATGCAACATCATAGAATATGGTAGGTGAGAGTACGTTATTTTAATATGACAGTTGGGTGTTGGAACAATAAATTTGATTCTTGGAAATAAATATTCATAATGTATTTGTTCCCAGTTGTCTTTAGAAGATTTGCGAGTAAACACCTGAATATCACTAAAGAACATATGTGGCATAAGCGGAGCCAACCAGTGGGGCTTTTCTAATGACAATTCTATTGAATCCCAACTCCAATCAGAGATGCTCAATATCTCTTCAACGCTGACATGAATTGAGTCTTGATTGGCAAAAAGTGGGGTCAACGTATCGGACTCATAGAAACAAACCGTAATATCGGATGTGATTGTTTGGGCATTGACCTCTATAATGATGTCCGTCACCAATAACAGTAATAGTAAAATTTTTGCCTTCATATATTACATTTTTTTCTCAATATCAATACTTCGGAACTTTTTAGTTCAACAATTTGATTATTAATATTTTAATTAGATATTTTTAACTTTAAAAATTTGGTCAAGTGGCTGAAAATGAGTATCTTTGTAAATGATTTCCGATAAGCGCAAAGACACCACATTTTCGAGCCCTCTGACCTTTATCAGTATGCCTGCAGAAAGGCTTTGTCGGCCGTTCCTGGTATCAAAAAGGCATTTGTTAACTTTTTAATAGAAACGCTTTTCGCTGCACTCAAGTCGTTTCTGCTCTCCGGTCTCATAAGCAATGCTTATGGACGCTCTGCTTAGAAACGCTGTGGCTATTCGTTTTATTGCCGCGAAAGGCAAATTTTTCTCTGATGGAAATCTCCGCCTCCCTTTGCCAATCACGGATATAGAAGGGCGATAATTACGCGCTATAAATCAGTGAAAAAGGGACTCATCTGGTTATAAATCGGCGCATATGTGCTATATTTGTGCTATATATGTGCTATATATCTGCTATCTTATAGAATAGGACATATATAGGACATATATAGCACATATATAGCACAAATATAGCAGATATAAGCCAGTTGATATTGAATTTTGGGACAGTTTTGGCCGTGATTTATCGCTAATAGCGGGTGCTAGTTCGGCAACTATACACGTGTTGACCCAATGTACGCTTGTTTTGCACCCAAAACGTTGGTGTCTGAGGCTGCTGCGGAGCGGGCTGGGTTGGGGCTGTTGATAACTTTTGGGGCAAAGTGGCGGGAAATCCGGAAAAATGTATTATCTTTGTAAATCGTGTCGCGAAGGATTCGGACACGCAAATCATTGATTGTTAACAAATATAAGATATATATAATATGGAAATTCAAGGAAAAATGATCCAGATTCTGCCTGAGCAGAGAGGTGAATCAGCACGCGGACAATGGGTTCGTGGTTCTTTTGTGATTGAGACTGATGGCGAATACCCTCGCAAAGTTTTCTTCACCGCCTTTGGCGAAGACCGTTCCAATATGATCAAGGCCATCCCTGTGGGAACTATGGTTAACGTTACTTTCAGCGTAGAGTCTAGAGAATATCCAGAAGGATCTGGCCGCTGGTATACCGATGCCCGCTGCATCAGAGTTCAGCCTGCCGCCGCTCCTGGCGAGATGCCTGCTCCTGCCACTGGCTACGCTTGGGCCGGCAATGCTCCTCAGGCTGCCGCACCTGCTGCTCCTGCCGCTCAGCCTTTCGCTGCCGCACCTGCTGCCGACGCGCTGCAGAACGATGACGACCTTCCTTTCTAATCAACGCCCACATCTAGCCGCTAGCCATGGACAAGAAGGAACTTAGAAAGATGATCCGCGCTGCCAAGAAGGAGGTCAGCCTCGAAGAGAAGCTGCGCCGCTCTGAGCCTATCATGCTCAAGGTGGAGGCGCTGCCTCAGTTTGCCCAGGCCGAGACGATACTGATGTATTGGTCGATGGACGATGAGGTGCAGACTCACGACTTTGTGAACCGCTGGTATGAGAAGAAGCGCATACTGCTGCCTTGCGTTGACGGCGACGACCTGCTTCTGCGCCAATACACAGGCCCTGAATGCCTCGTGGCCGGCGAGCAGTTCGGCATCGGCGAACCTTCCGGAGAGGTGTTTGCCGACTTGGACAGCATCGATATGATTATGGTTCCGGGAGTGGCTTTTGACCGAAACAATAACAGAATGGGCCGCGGCAGGGGATTCTATGACCGAATGCTGAAGAGCACGCCTAACGCTTATAAGGTGGGCGTCGCCTTCAACTTCCAGATGATGGACGAGATTCCGGTAGAGCCGTTCGACGTGGCCATGAACCAAGTAATCGTGGAGGACTAAGATATGCCGATGTTCTATACCCCAAAGCCCCGCCAGTTCCACTACAACCCCAGGTATTACGATCCTGAACGCGAAAAGTGGGAGGATATCAAGCAGAAGTATGGCTATTCCGACGAGGACGCCAAGCGTCCGTATGTGCCAGGAGTGGAGCAAAGCCCTGAGGCTGAAGACGCGGGAGATGCCGAGCTGCGATACTTCGAAGAGAAGGTTCGCGCCATCGAACGTGGCGAGCGTACGAGCGCAGCCAAATTCGGATGGAAGGACCTGGTGCGCAGACGCGAGATGCCTCAGTTCCACTATACGCCTAGATTCCAAGACGACGGCACGCTGAAGGAAGAGGCGGAAACGGCTATCAGGCCAAAGACGAAGATTAAGATCGGCCGCCGATTCGACTTCGACGACGAAGACTATATGAAGCCTATGCCAGCCGGCAAGATTATGCTTTATGCGCTTCTTGCGGCCGTGCTGCTATATTGGATCATATTCTAACCCCCAACAACTAAGACAAACCCTAAAAAAAACGAAAAAATCATGTTTGTACAGGTACTAAAATCAAAGATTCACAGAGTCACCGTAACAGAGGCCGACCTCGACTACATCGGCAGCATCACTATTGATGCCGAGATGGTAGAGGCTGCCAACATGATAGAGAACGAACGTGTTGACATCTATAACATCACCAACGGCGAGCGCTTCAGCACCTATGTGATCAAGGGCGAGCGCGGCAGCGGCGTGATAGGCATCAACGGCGCTGCTGCCCACAAGGCCAACGTCGGCGACCTGCTCATCATAGCCTCTTATGCCATGATGGACTTTGAGGAGGCCAAGAAACATACGCCTACCGTGATATTCCCTGAGAACAACCACGTGAGATAATTGACGTAGACTGCCATGGCAGAAGCTAAGAACCATTACATAAAAGACATTCTGAAGTTGATTCTGTTCCTCGGAATCGGCTTCTTCTTTGTATATTGGTTTCTGCTGAAGCTGGACGGCGACACCAAGTCGGCCATCTGGGAGTCTGTCACAGGTGCCAACTATTGGTGGATTGCAGTCGCCATGGCGGTGAACACCATAGCCTTGCTGATGAGGGCCTTGAGGTGGCGCATACTCTACGAACCGCTTGGCTACAGGCCATCGGCAAACAACACCTTTGGATCGGTAGTGATCACCTATTTGGCCAACCTGGCATTCCCAAGGCTAGGCGACGTGCTCCGCTGCGGCACCATGCGCACCAGCGAAGGCATCGAGATTGAGAAGTCGCTGGGCACGGTGGTGACAGAACGAATCGTAGACATCGTATCGTACCTGCTGATACTGCTTATAGGCGTGGCAGTTATGTTTGCCGACATGAAGGAGTGGTTTGGCAGCGACTTGGCCGCCAAGTTTGCCAACTGGCCCATGATGGCGGCAATGCTCTGCTCCGGCATCGCATTGGCTGTAATAATGGTATGGTGCTATTCGCATTTCCGCAAGAAGTGGATTTCGAACAAGCTGTTTGCCAAAATCGACAAGCTGATTACCGGTTGCTGGGATGGCTTCAAGAGCATCGTCTACCTAAAGAGAGGCAGCATCCTATTATTCATTATTTATAGTGTGCTGCTCTATCTGTGCTATGTGGTTGGCGGGTTGGTAACCTTCTACGCCTTCCCCGAGACTGCGGGACTAGGAATGAAAGAGGCCTGCGTGGTGTACCTCTTTGGCTCGATGGGAATGCTGATCTCGCAAGGAGGCCTGGGCGCCTACCCTGCCCTAGTGCAGAAGGCGCTGCTCATCTACGGAGTGCCGCTGGCTGCAGGTACCGCTTGCGGATGGGTGATGTGGTCGGCCATGCAGGTGATGACTATCGTGCTCGGACTGGTATACAGCATCTACTTCTCATTAAAGAAGAACAATTCTAAACAGAATAAATAATATTGAATCATTAATTAATATAAGACCAAAATGGAACATACTCGCTGCTTAATCATCGGATCAGGTCCTGCCGGCTATACTGCAGGCATTTACACCGGTCGTGCTGACCTTCACCCAGTAATCTACGAGGGTCGCCAGCCTGGCGGACAGCTCACTATCACCACCGAGATAGAGAACTTTCCTGGCTATCCAGAAGGCATCTCCGGCAAGGTGATGATGGAAGACCTTCGCAAACAGGCCGCACGCTTCGGCGCCGATATCCGCAGAGGATATATCGAGAAGATCGACCTGCAGAACCGCCCATTCAAGGCCGTTGACGATCATGGCAACGAGATTGAGGCCGAGTCTGTAATCATCGCTACCGGCGCTTCAGCCAAATGGCTGGGACTCGACAGCGAGAAGAAATACTATGGCCAGGGCGTATCAGCCTGCGCCACTTGCGACGGATTCTTCTACAAGGGTCTCGACGTGGCCGTGGTAGGCGGCGGAGACACCGCCTGCGAAGAGGCCAACTACCTGAGCACCCTCTGCAACAAGGTGTACCTCATCGTCCGCCGCGACGAACTGCGTGCCTCTAAGGCCATGCAGCACCGCGTGCTCACCAATCCTAAGATAGAGGTGCTCTGGAACTCTTCTACCAAGGAGATTACCGGCGACGACCTTGATGGCGTAAACGGAGCCGACATCCGCAACAATAAGACCGACGAGGTCCGCCATATCGATATAGCAGGCTTCTTCGTGGCTATCGGCCACCAGCCTAATACCGATTTCCTCGACGGCCAGATAGAGCTCGACCAGGCCGGATATATCAAGGTAGACAGTCCACTCTCATCTACTAATGTGCCTGGTGTGTTTGCAGCAGGCGACGTTTGCGACCCACACTACCGCCAGGCCATCGTGGCTGCCGGCAAGGGCGCATCGGCCGCAATGGATGTAGAACGATTCCTCAACAGCCAGAACTAAGCCATCAAAAAGAGAAGATACATAATACTGGTATTGATGATGCTGACCTCAGCGACGGCCTTCGCACAAAGGCCCGTCACTGGGGTTAGTACCAATCAAGGCGGTCCCACCACAGGACTGCCTACCAACGTGCGTACCGGTAATGGCGGAATGCGCGGCGGCAACGACAACGCCTTCCCTACCGACTCTACCCACGATGAGGTGAAGGGCATAGAGCATCACGAAGACATACCTGATTCGGTGCTGATCGGAAGCGTGTTCAGATTCCACTTCACTCCGCTTGCCGTGAAGATACTGAGCATCGAGCATCCCGACTTCGAACCTAGCGGAGCACAATATAACGATCCGCTGCATGCCATGAACGGCAACTTCTATCTGTCTACCGGAGTGATAGGCCAATCGCACAAGGGAACCTTCTATACCCTTGATGAGGGACTCGGCCGAACCTTTATGCCTAGCAGCCAAGAGGGATATCGGAAGACAATCCAGTCGGTGAATTTCTTTCAGGTACAGCGTCCATATACCGTGCTGAGCTACTATGGCTCTGGCAACAAGGACAACCTTGTGCATGTCAGCCACACGCAGAATGTGACCGAGCGATGGAACGTATCGTTGGATTATGACCTGATTCGTGCAGAAGGCATCTATGCCAATTCCGGCACCAAGAACCAATATCTGGATCTGACGACAAACTACTATTCCAAGGATTCTCGTTATCAGGTGCAAGGGGGGCTCATCTTCCAAAAAGCCTTTCTGAACGAAAACGGAGGCATGGCCAACGACTCCGTATTCATGAACGACCCCTCTGCCACCCTTTCAGGAATACCCGTAGCGTCGTATGATGCCGCCAGCAGCACAAAAGGCCTCACTCTCTTTGCGCACCAGAGCTTCAATACTGTAAAACAAGTGGAATGGTACAGACCCGTAACGGCTTCGTTATTCGACACCATCACCACCACGGATTCACTTGGAGCGACTACTACCAAAATCCAAAGTCGCGACACCATAGTGGGTTACGACACCCTTTACCCGAAAACGCCGCATGTGCTCAATACGGGCGTATTCGGCTTGGATTTGGAGTATGGCCGATTCTCTCGCAAGTATATCGATTCTGTGCGCTTCAACCATCTCAACTACAACATCTACTGGACCAACGATGCCTATCTGGACTATCGCTGGCACAATCCTTTCAAGCTTACTGTCGGCTTCAAAGGCAGCCGCGCCGAGGCGTTTATGCTTTCTGGGGAATGGCGAACCATATCGGACTTCGGACCCTATGCCCACGCCGAAATTCATCCCTGGTACGGAACCCTCCACATCCATTCAGAGCTGAAAGGGTATGCCAACCTGGCCGTCTCAGACATTGTGCCGCACGAAATAGGTGCAGACCTATACGCCAAATACCTGATTCCGATGGACACCATCGACCGTTCCCGAATCTCGATAGGGATCCGCGGACTCGTGCGCCCAGACGAGGCCTCCTATCTGATGAGCGCCGGAGGAATCAAACTCAAGCAGTTCACGCTTGCCTATACCAGAGACAGCCTACTGCAGGTCGAGCTGCGGGCCAACGACATCGCCCACATGTCCAGGATATGCCTCGACCCTATCAGCGGCCATTTGACGACATATCATGTCTCCGACATGCTGTTTCAGGCACGAGTCGTACTCTCACTAAGAGCCGGCTGGTTCCACTATGACATGCAGCAGCTGGTTCAATATGCGGCGTCAGACCAGATAGACGTTCCATTCTGGACATCGAAGAACTCGGTCTATGCCGACTTCAGCATCTTCGGCAACGCTCTTCGCACCCAGGTCGGATTCGACATCCGCTACCTTACCAGCTTCTTTGCCGATGCCTACGACCCCGCGACAGGACTGTTCTACCAGCAGAGCGACACCAAGATAGGCAACAGCGTATGGGCAGACTTTTTCGTCAACCTACAGATCAAGCGCGCCACCTTGTATGCCAAGGTCGGACATTGGAACTCACTGCTTGAGCAGCACCCAAGCTACTTCCTCCTGCCGCACTATGCCGACAGACGACTGGGCGTATTCTTCGGCATGACCTGGAAGTTCTTTGACTAACGAATAAAAAAAATAGTAATAATAAATAATAATCATCATGGAATTAGAAATCATGAACCAGATCAAAGCCAAGGCAAAGGCTGCAAACAAATGCATCGTCTTGGCAGAAGGAACTGAAGAGAGAACCCTCAAGGCTGCCGACGTAATCCTGAGCGAAGGTATTGCCCGCCTGATCCTGCTTGGCAATGAAGCCGAAATCAAAAATCTCGCTGCAGAATGGGGACTCAAGAATATCGATAAGGCCACCATCATCGACCCTGTAACCAATCCTAAAAAAGAGTACTATGCCGAAATGCTTTGCGAAATCCGCAAGAAAAAGGGTATGCAGATGGATGAGGCCATGAAGCTGGTTGAAGATCCTCTCTACCTGGCCACCCTTCTGATCAAGAATGGTGACGCAGATGGCGAAGTTGCTGGTGCACGCAATGCTACTGGCGACGTGCTGCGTCCTGCATTCCAGATCGTAAAGACCCTCCCTGGCGTTAGCGTAGTTTCTGGCGCCTTTATCATGGTGCTCAAAGATAAGACCTATGGCGAAAACGGCATGATGGTGTTCGCAGACTGCGCAGCCACTCCATGCCCTACCGATCGCGAACTTGCCGAGATAGCCGTTGTTTCGGCCAGGACTGCTAAGGCAATCGCCGGCTTCGAGGAACCACGCGTAGCCATCCTCTCATTCTCTACCAAGGGCAGCGCCAAGCACGAACTGGTCGACAAGGTCATTTCCGCCACCAAGATTGCTCACGAACTCGACCCAGAGGTGAAACTCGACGGCGAGCTCCAGGCCGATGCCGCCATCGTGCCTAAGGTTGGCGCCAGCAAGGCTCCCGAAAGCGAAATCGCTGGCAAGGCCAACGTATTGGTATTCCCCGACCTCCAGGCTGGCAATATCTGCTACAAGCTTGTTCAGCGTCTCGCTGGCGCAGAGGCCATCGGACCCGTAATGCAGGGTATGGCAGCACCTATCAACGACCTCAGCCGCGGCTGCTCTGTCGAGGACGTCATCAACGTAGTGGCCATAACCGCTTCACAAGCAGCAGCCAAATAATAACGCTTAAAAGAATAATTGAATATGGCAAATCAAGAAGATGCTTTCAAGAAAGTAGTATCCCACGCCAAAGAATACGGCTTTATCTTCCCAAGCAGCGAGATCTACGACGGACTCGGAGCCGTTTACGATTACGGCCAGCTGGGTACCGAACTCAAAAATAATATCAAACAGTATTGGTGGAAATCTATGGTGCAGTATCACGAGAATATCGTGGGCATCGACTCCGCCATCTTCATGCACCCCAAGATCTGGAAGGCTTCCGGCCACGTGGATGCATTCAACGACCCATTGATCGACAACAAGGATTCAAAGAAACGCTATCGCGCCGACGTACTTATCGAGGACCACATTGCCAAGATTGAAGACAAGATCAAGAAGGAGTGCGAGAAGGCCGCCAAGCGTTTTGGCGACGCTTTCGACCGTGAGCAGTTCATTACCACCAATGCCCGCGTGCTTGAACATCAGAAGCAGATTGACGAGATCCGCAACAAGTATGCCGAACTGATGAATGCCAACGACCTCGACGGCCTCAAGCAGCTCATCCTCGACCTCGGCATCGTTTGTCCTATCTCCGGCACCCGCAACTGGACAGACGTGCGCCAGTTCAACCTTATGTTCGCCACCAAGATGGGTTCGGTAATTGATGATTCCGATACGCTTTACCTCCGTCCTGAGACTGCACAAGGTATCTTTGTCAACTTCCTCAACGTGCAGAAATCCGGCCGCATGAAGATTCCTTTCGGTATTGCCCAGATCGGTAAGGCCTTCCGCAATGAGATCGTTGCTCGCCAGTTCATCTTCCGCATGCGCGAATTCGAACAGATGGAGATGCAGTTCTTCGTACGTCCTGGAACCGAACTCGAATGGTTCAAGCAGTGGAAAGAAGAGCGCCTGCGCTGGCACCTCGCCCTGGGCATCCCAGCAGAGAAATATCGCTACCACGACCACGAGAAGCTGGCCCACTACGCCAATGCTGCTACCGATATCGAATTTGAATTCCCATTCGGATTCAAAGAACTCGAAGGCATCCACTCACGTACCGACTTCGACCTCTCACGCCACAGCGAGTTCTCTGGCAAGAAGCTCCAATACTTCGACTCAGAACTCAACGAGAGCTACACTCCTTACGTGATTGAGACCTCCATCGGCGTGGACCGCACCTTCCTTGCCATCTTCAGCCACGCGCTCAAAGACGAGACTCTCGAGGACGGATCAACCCGCACAGTGCTCTCTCTCCCAGCCTGCCTGGCTCCTTACAAGGCTGCCATCCTTCCTCTCGTGAAGAAAGACGGACTCCCTGAGAAGGCTCGCGAAATCATGGACATGCTCAAATTCGACTTCATGCTCCAGTATGACGAAAAAGACGCCATCGGCCGTCGCTATCGTCGCCAGGATGCTATCGGAACCCCATTCTGCATCACCGTCGACAACGACACTCTGCAGGACAACTGCGTAACCGTTCGCGACCGCGACACCATGCAGCAGGAGCGCATCTCTGTCGAGAATCTCCGCGCCTACCTCCATGAGCACATACAGCCCATCACTGTAAAATAATTATCCATCATGATAATATAATGGAATCATCGCCACAGATTGGCGTTGATTCCATTTTTATAAAGCTTAAACAAAATATGAAAAGATTAGTATCTACTATCCTAACCCTGTGCGCTTTGGCATTTTCTGCAAACGCGCAGCAGAAGGTCAAATACGAGAGCTACACCCTTCCTAATGGAATGCAGGTAATGCTTGCTGAGGAACACTCCGAGCCAAAGGTGTTTGGCGGCATCCTCGTCCATGCCGGTTCCAAAAATGAAGACCCTAGCATAACCGGCGTAGCACACTATTTCGAGCATATGATGTTCAAAGGGACCGACCGTATCGGCACCATCGATTGGGCAGCCGAAAGCCTCTATCTCGACAGCATCAGCGCTCAATACGACAAACTCCATGCCACCAGCGACGACAACGAGCGCAAAGCCATCCAACGCGAAATCAACCGCCTCAACATAGCCGCCTCCAAGTATGCCATACCCAACGAGGTCGACGCCATCCTCTCCAAGATCGGATCCACCGGGGTTAATGCTGGCACCAGCTATGATTATACGGTTTATTACAACTCATTCCCATCTAACCAGATGGAGAA
This sequence comes from Bacteroidales bacterium, assembly GCA_024400415.1. Lineage (GTDB taxonomy): Bacteria > Bacteroidota > Bacteroidia > Bacteroidales > P3 > Colimorpha. The sequence goes on from JAKSMS010000017.1 coordinate 11,928, forward strand.
TTGGATGGATATCTATGTAGAGCGCTTCCGCTATCCGGTATTCCGCCTCTTCCAGTCCGAACTCGAGGCCGTATACGAGGAAAAGAACATGTATGAAGACTCCCCTATCTATGCATTCCAGCACCAGATGTTCAAGGAGTGCTTCGGAGAACATCCCTATAGCCGCGATGTCATCGGTCTCGGCGAGCACCTCAAGAACCCACAGCCGTCTGAGATGCGCCGATTCTTCAACACCTACTATGTTGCCAACAATATGGTGCTAGTACTCGTGGGCGATTTCGACATTGCATCCATCAAGCCAATGATCGAGAACAAGTTTGGCGGTATGCGACAAGGCCAACTACCCGCTAAGAAGAGCTACAAGCTTCCTACTTTCGAGAAACAAGAAATCAGAGAAGTGAAGATGACCCCTATACCACTGGGAATGATAGTATTCCCTGGCGTCCCTGCAGGACATCCTGACGAAATACCGCTTCAAGTGTTAAGCTCTATCATTAGCGGCGGCTCCGGTATTATGGACCGTGCCGCTTCTCAAGGTCGCGTGATGATGGCCAACTATTCATGCGGCTCACTCGAGGATGCTGGTATCAATCTGGTAATGTATGCTCCCAACCTGCTCAAACAGAGCCATGCTGAGGCCGAGAAGGTAATCTGGGGATGCCTGGATTCCATCAAGAATGGATATTTTTCAGAAGAACTCCTAGATGCCATAAAGACTAACGCTCTAATGGAACGCGAACTTCAGATTGAAGACCTCAATGGCTTAGCATCTCTATTCCAAGAACTTGGCATGCAGGGTAAAAGTTTCGAGCAATGGGAAGCCGATAACGAACGTCTGCAGAAACTCACTCGCGAGGACATCATAAATATTGCTAAGAAATACTTCAATCCAGATCATTGTACCATTGTACGTTCCAAGATGGGATTTCCTGCCAAAGATGCAGTCAATAAGCCAGATTGGGACCACCTCGACGCGCAGAATGTTGGAGCCCAGTCGGAGTTTGCAAAAGAGATCTATTCTCGTCAAGTAGAATCGGTAAAGCCAGAGTCTATTGTTTTCGGCAAAGATGTTCGCATCACGCCTATCAACAGCCACTTCGACCTCTACTCTACCCCCAATCCAAAGAACAACATTTTCTCATTGTCCATCACCTACGACTATGGCACTATGGACGATCCTGATCTCGACCGCGCCGCCTCATACTTCGACCTTATTGGTGCCAAAGGTATGGACCACGAGGACTACATCTTGCAACTGCAGCGCCTTGGAGCCTCTTTCAGTGTAAATGTATTCAACTCATCTACCACCATCACTATTATGGGCTACGACAAGAATATGGATCAAATACTTGAACTTGTAAGAGCCAAGTTTGACTCACCCAGCCACGACCAAAGACAAATCACCAATATCGTTGATGGTGTAAAAGCTGAGGCCAAGACGGCTAAATCTGATGCCAGCACATGGTTTGATGCATTAGCAAGATATGTACGTTTCGGCCAGCAGTCCGAATATCTACGCCACACGCCTATCAAGGAATGGCAGAAAGAGGCAACAGGCGAAAAACTGATGCAGGAATTCCAGGGTATCTTCCTCCATGGAGGCCATGTGGCCTATACAGGTAATCTCAAAGACAAGCAGGTTATCGACCAACTTCTTAAGCATAACTTCATCCCATCCAACGCTAAGGATATGCCTATTCGCGACTACAAAGACCAGCTGCCTTCCGACAATCAGGTCTTCTATGTCCACAACAAAAAGTTTGGCCAATCCACCCTCCAGATCTACCTTCCATCCATCGAAGTGGCCGAAAGCGACAAGGCAGTTTGCGAAGTATTCAACGAGTACTATGGTGCAGGTGGTATGAATTCGCTCATCTTCCAAGAGATTCGCGAATTCCGAAGCCTTGGCTATACAACCTATGGCATCTTCCATTCCGACCCTCGTCACATCAATGGCGGCAAACTCATGACCTATCTTGGAACACAGAGCGACAAAACCCTCGACGGCCTTTTGGCACTTGACTCATTGATGACAACAATCCCGATCCGCAGCGACAAATTCCAGATTGCTCGTGACTATATGGTGCTCAAGCGCAATGGAAGCTACACCCACTTCCGCAGTATGCCCGAGAGCGTTTACAGCTGGAAGCAGGTGATGGGCTACAAGGAAGACCCTCGTGCAGCCATTACCGCACAGATACCATCTATCACCGAAGAGGCCATGCAGAAGTTCATCGACAAATACATTTCTAATAGGCCCAAGGTCTATATTATCTCAGGCAACGCCAAGCGCTTCAACGTTAAAGAACTACAAAAACTTGGCAAGGTCACCAAGCTCAAACAGAGCCAGATAATGTCATTCTAGGCCCAACGACAAATACAATACAAAAAAGGATGTGCATGCACATCCTTTTTTGTATACACAGTCCAGCTGCTCGCTAGAAGTACAGGTCGCGTTCACCCTTGGCAATCTTATCCAGATTCTCGATAATCTTGCTACGGCGAGGCTCAGCAAAATCATGCGTCAGCAGCTGCAGAAGGTCGAGGCCCTTAGCCTTGGTGTCGGGGCTGGCATAGTCCATCAGATACTCCATAAAGGTAAACATGCCGTTAGGCTTGCAGAAGTTCTTGATATCGCCAGGCTTAGCCAGATCCATAAAGTCGGCGCCTTGGCGTCCTTTGCGATAGCATCCCGTACAGAAGCTAGGAATATAGCCGCCGTCAATCATCTTGCTGATCACCTCATCCAGCGAGCGATGGTCGCCCAGCGAGAATTGGCTTCCCGTGCTCTTATCCTCATAGCCGCCAGGGTTCGTCTCTGAAGCAGCAGAAATCTGGCTCACGCCATACTTGATCAGCTCGTCACGCATTTCAGGCTTCTCGCGGGTCGAGATGATGATACCCGTATAAGGCAGCGCAATACGGATGATAGCAATAATCTTGCGGAAATCCTTGTCGTTTACCGGGTTTGGAATATTCTCAGGCTGAGAGAATGGAGTGCCTTCTGCCGGCTCAATTCGTGGGAACGACACCGTGTGAGGGCCACAGCCATACTCTTCCTCCAGATGACGGGCGTGTTCCATAATGCCGAGGATCTCAAAGCGGTAGTCCACCAGACCAAAGAGAACGCCCAATCCAATATCGTTGATTCCACCTTCCTGGGCGCGATCCATACAGGTAAGCCTATACAGGTAGTCCGACTTAGGTCCTATTGGGTGGAACTTCTTGTACTCCACCTCGTCGTAAGTCTCCTGGAAGCACACATAGGTTCCGATATGCTCGCTCCAGAGTTTATGGAAATCTTCAGTGCTCATAGGAGCCAATTCCACGTTGATGCGGCGGATGCGGCTGCCCTTCTCATCTCTGGCGGCATAGGTGCGGCGGATAGCCTCCACCATATAGTCGGCGTCGTTGCGAGGACTTTCACCACAAATCAGGAGCGCACGCTTATGGCCCATTCTAAGCAAGGTCTTCGTTTCGTTCTCAATCTCATCCATGGTTAGCACTTTGCGCTTCAAGGTCTTGTTATCAAGACGGAATCCGCAATACACACAGTTGTTCACGCAGGCATTGCCCGTATAGATAGGTGCAAAAAGCACCAAGCGCTTGCCATAGATCTGCTCCTTGGCAAACATAGCGGTATCTAATATTTTCTGGATGTCGGCCTCATCCTCAACCATCAGCAGCTTGGCCACGTCTTCAAGGCCAAGTCCCTTCAGTTTGCGGGCCTTGTTAAGGATTTCGTTCAGTTCCTGCTCTGTAGGTGCAGGATTCTGCAGCAGGCTGTAAAGCTTGTCGCGATCGATAAAGTTCTGATGCTTCATTGACATAGTGATGTATCTTTTTTTGGTAATTAAATCTTGGTTAATACAGATTTTGCCTGGACACGCTGAATTCTGCCCAGCGAACCCGTCAACGCATTGATTCTGTCAGGTTCCCCCTCTACTATCAACGATATCACGCCCACCGCCCTATCATGGAACGGCAAGCCTTGTCTACAAAGGACAATATCAGCATGATTTGATATGGCAACGTTAACTTCTGCAGCCATAGATCGGTCCTCTACAAGGACCGTAATAGTTCCTATTCTCTTATCCATCAGGTGTTAGGCTTTTGGGTCAGACGAATCAATAACAGCTGCAAAGATACTCATTTTTTTCGACATACCACCAAAAAAAACGCAAAAAAGCCATTTAGTAATTGCTTGCTAACAATTCAAGCCGATTTGTTATCTTGCATCCTCGCTCACTTGTGCCTAAAGCCACTTGTCGAAAGCTTTGGTTCAAACAAGGCTGTCGGTCCAACCAGGCACTCGACGGCCTCATAGAAAAAGAGTAGTCGAACATGCTCTGCGTTTCAGTTTCAATTGTTTCAATTAAAAAAATGGATATACAATATCTCTTTATAGACTATTTAACTAATTAATATATAGATAGTTATATGGGGTTTAAAAGAGATGTGGGTACCTCAAAAAACAATTGAAACAACTGAAACTGAAACAAATTCTAAATTTATTTTTCTCTAAAAAGCAGTATTACAATGAAATACGATATCACCAAACACACCCCTCCACCGATGCCTGAGCTCGGCAGGGGCACAGAATGCCTCAAATTGATGCTCTCTCAGACCTCGAAAGACATGCACCAACCCATAGTTCCGATGTTTTTCCCGATTTTGGGATCGCACATCACCGGAGTAAAATTTCAATATCCCGACCAAAGTTGGAAAGAACCGACCGGAATGATGGCTAACCTGGTGGCAGAAAGTGGCGGCAACAAGGGACAACTGTCCAATCTGGTGGAGGCCGTTTGCCGCGACTTCCGCAAGCACGACGACGAGGACTCCTCCAACCTCTGGCAGAGCAGACCCTCGCGAAGGCAGCATCGCTCTGAGTAATCTCCGTATTATCTCCGACCTATCTCCGTATCAACTCCGATGCCATAGGCCGAAGAAACCCCTCCTCTTGAAGCCATAGAATACCCAAAAAGAGGTAGGAAACCATCAATAAACATCTCTGCGAACCCTAACAAAACGACCATTATGGTACAAGTCTGCCGCCTTGTGCGGCGGTCTGCATCATTGTGCAGCAATCCGAAAAATTCGAGCCAACGGCCTTCGTATCTTTGCAGTGTCTTTCTGACAAGTGGCCGAGAGTACAAGTGTATAAGTGTACAAGTGGTTTGAAGTGGTTTTCTTTGGTGAAGTTAAGGCAATACGAATAGTAGGACTGGCATATTAGAACCTAAAAAAAAAGAGGTCCTGGTCGGACCTCTTTCTGTATGATTCTTTTTTGAGATGAATTATTTCTGGGCTTGGGCTGCTTCAATCTGAGCAACGCGCTCACGAACGGCCTTCATGTCGTCCATGCGCTCGAGGCGGGCATAGACTTCGCGAAGTGCTAAGAGGCATGAGTGGAGGTTTGCACGCTGTGCATCGATTTCCTGCTGTGAGGTAAGTCCGTCGATATAGCTGATAGCGCTCTTGAGGTATGGCTCTGACTGTGAGTACAGGCCAAGTGCCTCTTCGCCAAGCTTGGTCATGAGGGCTGCTGACTCATCGTCAACTGGATCGATGGCCTCTGATGCTTTACGCTTGTCGATAGCGCGGTTGAAAAGCATGGATGCAATACCGAAGTTGGCTTCAAACTGGCTTGGAACCAAGCTGAGGGACTCTTTGTATTTTACCTCGGCGCCATCGTAGTCGCCTGCGTTGGAAAGGATGCCGCCTACTGCGCTAAGAAGCTGTGCATGCACTGTGGGGTTATCTTTGGTCAGCTGCTCGGCCTGGGCGAGGCTTTCCTTTGCCTTATCCATATTTTGGTTGGCGAGGTATGCGTCTGCCTGGAGGGTGTATGCATTGTAGTCTTTAGGACAGTTCTTTACAAAGTTGGATGCTACCTTGAAGGCTTCGTCGTTCTTGCCCTGGGCTTTGTATACGCCAAAGAGCAGCTGGTATACTTTTGCCTTGTCGGAGCGCTTGCGCACGAGGGTGTTGAAGTCCTTGATGAGTGATGCGGTGTCTTTAAGTGCATATGCACAGAGGCCTGCCAGATAGTATGAATCGTTGGATGACTTGGCGTTGCCAGACTCGTTGAACATCTTGATGGCGGATTCGCACTTCTGCATTGCCTCGGCATAATTGCCTGCGTTGTAGAGGTCGATACCTGCGTTGCTGCATTCGATACCGATGATGTTGAGGAGCTGGTTGTTCTGGTCGGCGAACTCTTTGCCTTCGTCGAGGCGCTTGCACTCGATGCATGCGTTGTAGGCCTGGTCGCGCCAGTCGGCTGGGGTTTCGCCCTTCCACTTGAATCCATTAGGATTAATTGGGTACTGGCCGACGTGGATATAGATCTTGGCTTTGTAGAACCAGGTCTTTGCGTCTACGTTCTTGTCGCTGGTTACGGCGAGATCGATCTCTTCCTTAGCCTTGTTGAGGTACTTCTTATTCAGGTATGAGATGGCACTCTGAAGGTGCATCTGCTGTGCGCCTGCTGCGAAGCAGAAAGCCACAAGGGCAATAAGAATGGTGATTTTCTTCATGGTTATTTTCTTTATGTGTTTATTCAGTTAGTGCTTTTATTAACGAAGTTCTTGCGTTCCTATTGTTGGTTTAAGAATTATTAGCAGTATTTACTCTTGGGTGTTCTCTGCGTTTTCGGTGCCTTCGCTGCCCTCTTCTGGATTTTCGAGCTCCTCATCTTCAGGAGAAGCTGGCACCTTGGTGATGCTGGCGATATAGTCTTTGCCTCTGAGGTTGATGAGTTTTACGCCTTGGGTGTTTCTACCAAGAACGCGGAGTTCGTTGACCTTCATCCTGATGGTGATGCCTGAGCGGTTGATGATCATCAGGTCTTCCTCTTCGGTGACGTTGGTGATGGCTATCAGCTGGCCGGTCTTTTCGGTCATCTGGATGGTCTTGACGCCCTTGCCGCCGCGATGGGTGATGCGATACTCTTCTAGGCTTGAGCGCTTGCCGTAGCCCTGCTCCGAAACCACAAGGATGTCTTCTTCGTTGTTGGCGACGCAGAGCATGCCTACCACGCCGTCGTTGTCGTCGGCCAAGGTGATGCCCTTGACGCCGCTGGAGTTACGTCCCATGCCACGGAATTCGTCTTCTGGGCAGCGTACCACCTTGCCGGCCTTTGAGGCTATGAGCAGTTCGCTCTGGCCGTCGGTAAGGCATGCGGTAAGGAGTTCGTCGTTCTCGCGGATATTGACTGCGATGATGCCTTTGACTCTTGGTCTGGAGTATGCCTCGAGGGATGTCTTCTTCACGATACCGTTCTTGGTGCACATTACGATATAGTGGTTGTTCAGATATTCCTCGTCGGAGAGGTTCTCGACATTGACGTAGGCGCGCACCTTGTCGTCGTGCTCTATGTTGATGAGGTTGAGGATGGCGCGGCCCTTGGCGTTCTTTTCGCCCTCGGGGATCTCGAAGGCGCGCATCCAGTAGCAGCGGCCCTTCTCGGTAAAGAAAAGCAGGTAGTTGTGGTTGGTGGCGGTGAAGATGTGCTCTACAAAGTCTTCGTTGCGTACGGACGAGCCTTTTGAACCTACTCCTCCGCGGCTTTGGAGCCTATATTCGTCGAGGCGGGTGCGCTTGATGTATCCGAGGTGGGATATGGTGATTACTACCTGGTCGTTAGGAATGGTGTCTTCTATCTTCCAGCCCACGGCGTCGTACTTGATAGCCGTGCGGCGGTCGTCGCCGTATTTCTCGCGTATCTCTATCATTTCGTCCTTGATCACCTGCATCAGCACATTGTGGTCGCCAAGTATCTCTTTGCAGCGCTCGATGAAGGCCATCTTCTCGTCGTATTCGTCCTGGAGCTTCTGGCGCTCCATGCCGGTAAGCTGGCGGAGGCGCATCTCTACGATGGCGGCTGCCTGTATCTCGGTGAATCCCCACTTGTCGATAAGGCCCTGGCGTGCCTCTTCGACGGTGGCCGAACTGCGGATGAGGTTGATCACCTCGTCGATAATGTCGATGGCTTTCAGGAATCCCTGGAGTATATGTGCACGGCGCTCGGCCTCTGCCATCTCGAACTTGGTGCGGCGGGTAACCACTTCTTCGCGATGCTCCACGAAGTTCTGGATGAGGTCCTTGAGGTTGAGCAGCATAGGCCTGCCCTTCACGAGGGCGATATTGTTGACTGCAAAGCTTGACTGCAGCTCGCTCATCTGGTACAGCTTGTTGAGGATCACGCTAGGCATCACGTCATGACGGAGGACGTAGACTACGCGGATGCCGTCCTTGTCGCTCTCGTCGCGAATGTCGGTAATGCCTTCGATCTTCTTTTCCTGTACGAGCTGGGCCTGCTTCTTGATCATTTCGGCCTTATTCACACCATAGGGGATGGTGCTGCACACGATGATGTTCCTGCCCTTGGCGTCCTGGTCTATCTCGCAGTCTGCGCGAAGGATGATGCTGCCGCGGCCGGTATTGTAGGCGTCGATAACGCCATTATAGCCATAGATGGTGCCGCCGCCTGGGAAGTCGGGAGCGGGCACGTGCTTCATGAGTTCGTCTATCGTGATCTCGTTATTGTCGATATAGGCTATGCAGCCGTCCATCACCTCGCGGAGGTTGTGGGTCGGCATATTGGTGGCCATACCTACAGCGATACCGTTCGATCCATTGATGAGGAGGTTTGGTATCTTGGCTGGGAGCACGCTTGGTTCCTCGCGGTCGTTGTCGTAGGTTGGCACCATGTCTACGGTGTCTTTGTTGATATCGGCAAGCATCTCGTTGGTGATCTGCTTCATGCGCACCTCGGTGTAACGCATGGCTGCAGCGCCGTCGCCGTCGATTGAGCCGAAGTTTCCTTGTCCGTCAACAAGGCAGTAGCGCATGTTCCAATCCTGGGCCAGGCGCACCACGGCTCCGTAAACGGATGAGTCGCCGTGTGGGTGGTACTTACCCAGCACTTCGCCGACTACGGTTGCCGACTTCTTGTGGGCCGTGTTGTAGTAGAGGCCCATGTCGTTCATGGCGTAGAGTATACGGCGATGAACGGGCTTCAGGCCGTCCCTTACATCGGGCAGAGCACGGGATACGATCACCGACATTGCATAGTCGATGTAGGCAGTCTTCATCGTGGTTTCGATGTCGACCTTGGTGATTTTTTCGTTTTCCGAAATCATTGTGTATATATTATATTATTGTTTTCTAATATATTATATCGTACGCGCGCACACGTACAACAAAGCAAAGATACGCATTATTCTGCTAACGGCAAAACAAAGTTATCAACAATTATGAACAATTTAGAATTTTTCACACTATTCGGCCTCCCCTACTCTGTCCTGTTCTTGGCCCGTTCGGGCTCAAAACGGCCAATTCTGCGCACCTCTCCGTCTTGACGGGCAATTCCACCACCCGCTGTCCGCTAAGGCGCCAGGCACGCAATTTCGACCCAAGGGAGGCTCATGACCGCCCTTATTATCCCTGCCTATCGACCGATCATCAGCACGACTTCTCTGTCCCGTATTGCCGGAGTTGACCGCCAGATAGGACGGAGAAAACCGCCAGTTGGGACGGGGAAAGCCTTTCTACGACAAAAGGCCGCACTATGGCGGCCTTTCTTATCGCGGAATCGATAGTTTATTTCTCGATGCGGATGCGGGCGTCTACTGCAGTAACGTAGCGTGGATTGCCCAGGAGTGGGTTGAGGTCCATCTCTACGATTTCTGGAGCTGCCTGCACGAGGGCGCTTACGCGGGCTACCTGCTCGGCATAGAGGTCGAGGTTTACGGCTTCCTGGCCGCGCACGCCTTCGAGGATCTTGTAGCCGCGGAGGTTCTTCAGCATATCCTTAGCCTCTGCTGCGGTGATTGGCACGAGGGCGGTCTGAACGTCTTTCAGCACCTCGATGAAGATGCCGCCAAGGCCGAAGAAGATCTGGTGGCCGAAGGTCTCATCCTTGATGGCTCCGATATATACGTCGGTACCGTCAAGCATTGGGTACATCTCTACGGCATAGGTCTCTGGGATAACGATCAGGCGGTCAAACTCCTTGGCAACGGTGTCGAGGTCTTTTACGCCGAGGGTGACGCCACCCACGTCGCTCTTGTGCAGAGGACCAACGACTTTCATTACGAGAGGCATATCTTTGCTTACGCCCACTTTCTTGGCGAATGCAAGTGCATCTTCCTTCTTGTCCACCTCAACGGAGATCTTGCGGCTGATGCCTGCTGCGTCGAGAAGCTCGTTGTAGTCGCTAATCTCGAGGTAGCCGCTCTTGCAGCGGTCGATGGTCTTGCGGATGCGGGCCACGTCGATTGCTGGCTGCTCTACGTTTTCTGGCTGTGGCTTAGGGGTGTTGTATACCTTGCAGAGGGCGTTGCCGAATACGCACTCTTCTGGGAAGTTGATGCGGCCCTTGTTGTTGATGAAGTCGGCAATTTCGTCCTTTACGTTGATGATGGAAGGCAGGATTGGGAAGATAGGCTTCTTGCAGGTCTTCATCTTCTCGTCGAGCACTTTGTATACTTCGTAGTTGGGGAACAGTCCTGGAGAACCGAAGATAACGGCCATGCAGTCGATATTGTCGAAGTCGTTCTCGCAAGCGTCGATGATGTAGCCGAGCTGCTCGGCAGTACCGGTGGCGAGGAAGTCGATAGGGTTGCCTACTGACGAGCCGCCGAAGAGCTTGGAGAGGAGTTCCTGAGCCTTAGGACCCTCGATGTGTGGCACGTCCATGCCGCCGTTTGAGAGCACATCGGTGAGCATTACTGCAGGACCGCCAGCGTGGGTGATAACGGCCATGTTCTTGCCTTTCACTTCTGGGTGCATGAAGATGGAGCATACGGTGGTCAGTTCCTGACGATTCTGGCAGCGAACGATGCCTGCCTTGCGGAACAGGGCGTCTACGGCTGCGTCGTTGGTGGCCAGTGCGCCGGTATGGCTAGATGCGGCACGGCTGCCTGCTGCTGAACCGCCAGACTTGATAGCGGCGATGCGGCATCCCTTGTTGATAAGGCTGCGGCTGTGCTTGAGAAGCTTCATTGGGTTGCTTACCTTCTCCATGTAGAGCATGATTACGTGGCTGCTCTTCTCTGGGTCGAAGGTGTTGTCGAGATGCTCCAGAACGTCCTCGATGCCGAGCTGGGCGCAGTTGCCTACTGCCCAAACGCTGTTGAACTTAAGGCCGTTGCTGATACCATACTCTTTGATGAATACGGCGGTGGCGCCTGATCCGGTGATGAAGTCTACGCCCTTAGGGTCGAGGCTTGGGATAGGAGCGTCGAATGCGCCGCAGTAGTTGGTGTTGAGGAATCCGGTGCAGTTGGGTCCGATCAGCGAGCCGCCAACAGCATTGATGGCGTCCACCATGCGCTTTTCGAGGGCGGCGCCTTCTGCGTTTTCCTCTGAGAAGCCTGCGCTTACGCAGATAAAGCCTTTGGTGCCCTTCTGGGTGGTGAGGGTCTCAACGGTGGCTGGGCAGAACTTGGCAGCGATTGCCAGGATTGCGCAGTCTACCTGAGGAAGCTCTTCTACTGATGCGAAGCACTTGATGCCCTGCACTTCGGACTCTTTTGGGTTAACGGCATAAATCTGGCCTTTGAAGCCGCTGTCGATAAGGTTTTTGAGCACCTTTCCGCCAGGCTTCTGAACATTGCTCGAGGCACCGCAAACTACGATGCTTCTAGGTTCGAGTAATTCTTTTGCTATCATTTTTTATAGTGTATTTATTATTATCTAGATTTTGCAAAGTTACAAATTATTTTCCAATTCAGCAAAAATATTATTGCTTTTAACGTTTCGGACAATATCAAAACGTATGATAATGTGGTCCAAAACGCTCAAAAGCAGCCCTATCCAAATCTTCTTGGGCACTAGGGTGTGCGATGCTGATTATGAGTTTTGCACGTTCTTGCAGCGACTTGCCGTAGAGGTTCACGGCTCCATATTCGGTAACGAGATAGTGCACAAGATTCCTTGGAGTCACCACGCCGGCGCCTTCTGTCAGCGTAGGCACTATCTTGCTCACTCCCTTCAGCGTGGCCGAAGGCATGGCTATGATTGCCTTGCCGCCCTTGGACATGCTTGCGCCCATCATGAAGTCCACCTGGCCGCCGCAGCCGCTATAGAACTTTGTGCCTATCGAGTCGGCGCACACCTGGCCGGTGACGTCCACCTGCAGGGCGGAATTGATGGCGCATACCTTGGGATTCATAGCTATGGAGTTGGGGGAATTGGAATACTTCACGTCCATCATGTACACGCCCGGATTATCGTCCACAAAGTCATACACTTTCTTTGAACCCATCACGAAGGTGGCCACGATACGGTTGCGGCGCACTATCTTGTTGGAGCCATTGATCACGCCGCGCTCCACCAAGGGGAGCACTCCGTCTGAGAACATCTCGGTGTGTATGCCTAGGTTCTTGTGGTTGTCGAGCTGTGCCAGCACTGCATTGGGGATAGATCCGATGCCCATCTGGAGGCAGGCGCCGTCCTCTACCAGGCAGGCTACATGCTTTCCAATCTGCACGTCGGTATCGGACACTGGAGGCTGGGTGGCCTGAAAGAGCGGCGAGTGGTCTTCAACCCATATGTCTATATCGTCGACAGGGATGATGGAGTGTCCCCAAGTGCGGGGCATGTTCTCGTTGACCACGGCTATCACGGTCTTGGCATTCTGCACAGCGGCGAGGGTGGTGCCAACTGAGGGACCTAGCGACACATAGCCGTGGCGGTCTGGCGGTGTCACCATGATCATGGCTACGTCTACGGGTATCACGTGCTGGCGATACAGCTTCTGAGTCTCGCTCAGCGAGATGGGTATATAGTCGGCCCAGCCTTCCTGCACAGCCTTGCGCACATTGGCGCCTACGAAGAACGACTGGTTGAAGAAGATGCCGCTAAAGCGCTCGTCGGCATAGTCGGCACGGCCTTCGGTATGGAGGTGGTGGATACGCACATCGCGAAGGTCGCCATTCTCGCCTCGGCGACAGAGTGCGTCTGCCAATATCTGAGGGAATCCAGCAACGCCAGAGAAGTGTACATGGTCGCCGCTTTTCACGGCTTTCACAGCCTCGTCGGCGCTCACAAATCGAATAGGTTTCATATCGGTATAGGGTATTGTTCTACTATGGTTTCTGATCATTCCTCTTGCACAACTATAGCAATCATGCAATTACGCATGTGCCGTCATTGTCTAAGGAGAAAGCAAAAATACGAAAAAAACTCGAAACTGCCAAATATCGTATCGCTGCTACGACAGATTATGCAACATGGCATAGACTGCCAAACCCGCCACCGACTTGATGCCCGTCTTCCTCGTGATATTCTTTCGGTGCGAGTTCACCGTGTGTATCGAGATGCAAAGCCGGTCGGCTATCTCCTTGCTGCTCAAGCCCTGAGCTATCAGTGTCAGCACATCCATCTCCCTAGCGCTGAGTTCATAATTCTCTAGCGGTTCAGCTGCCGTTGCGTCGCCTATCAATCCGTGCAGCAACGCTGCCGCCTTGTTGCGCGGCATCCTGATGTCCACCACTCCCCCATAGGCCTGCAGTTCCTCGGCGGGCACGTATTCGTACACCAACGCCGCTATAGGCATCTGCGGACGCATTGACTGCAACTCGGCGACCATCTCAGCCGCCTGAGGTCCCAACAGCGTAGGATTCACCAGCAGTATATCGGGGGCCACCTGAGGAAGCCTGTCGCGAAGCATGGCCGCGCTGCTCATGGGTGCCAGGATGTTGAACCCCTCCCCTTCCAGGATGGCTTTCAAGCCCTCCACGATGATCTCCGATGACTCCACTATCTGAAGCGATATCAGCCTGCTCATGAATTCCTCCCTTCCAGCCAGTGGATGTAGGGCATAACGATCTTCTCCTCTATCAGGTAGTGCTTTTGGAAGTCTGACGAGAGCTGCAGGATGTCAAACACCACATCTATGCTCTCTTCCGGCATGAGGTTGCCCGGCAGGTATTTGTACACGATCTGCGTCAAGTCTCCTAGCGTCTCTTCAATACCCTCGTGCTTATCGTTGAGGTGCAGCAGATTCTCGCGTCGGCGGCTGCCAGCGCGAAGTTCCTCCAAGTAGGGAAACACCACCGACTCCTCGTAGACGAAATGCTCCTTCAGTTCTGACTGATAGTCGGCATAAAACTTATAGAGTATAGCCCCGTAGCGTTCCTCCATTTGGTCGGCAATACGCTTCAGGTGGTCGCCAATGTGAGGTATCTTTTCCAGATAATAGGTGTGCGAAGCCTTCAGGAATGCCACCAGGCCCGCTAGTCGAGCCGATGCTATTTCGTCTATCGTAGGCAGATAGTCGTCGTAGGTGCAAACGTTGCACACTAGAAGAAACAGTTCTGTGGAGATTCCGTTCTCGCTGCATACCTCATCCACCCGCTTATCTTTAAACCCCAGCGGTATTCCGAAGCGAGGCATGAAAAGAATCAAGTTGTGATTCTGGGCTATGAGGTCGGCCATTTTCTGCCGGCCATGGAATAGTTTAGACTTCATAGAGATATATAACAATACAAATTACACAAACAATACATAACATAACGTTGCCACAGAGATCACCACCCAAAGGGTCACGCCGAAGAGCAGCGTCTTCAGTCCTACGCTCATGATCACCTTCATCGATAGTCCTGCGCCTATGAAGAACATCACTAGCGTAAGCACCTTTCTAGCAACAGTATATACCACGCTGCTAATTGCCATAGTCGTCTCGCAGCGTCCCATCACATAAGTATTCAGCAGAATAGCAGCAATAAACATAAAGATAAACCAAGGCACAGTCACCTTCTTGTCTTTGCTCTTAAACAAGGGTATGGTCACCAGCGCCAGCGGGATGATCCATAACGCACGCGTAAGCTTGATCGTGGTGGCCACGTTGCAGGCCTCCTCGCTGAAGGCAGCGCCAGCGCCCACAACAGAACTCGTGTCGTGGATGGCTATAGCAGCCCAAGTGCCAAATTGATGGTCGTTCAGCCCTAAGAAATGGCCAATAGGCGGAAATATGAACAGCGCAATAGCATTCAGGATAAACACTGTGCCCAATGCAACCGACATCTGGTCTTCGCGAGCCTTCACAATAGGGCCGACAGCGGCAATAGCGCTGCCGCCGCAGATAGCAGTTCCTGAGGATATTAGGTATCCAGTATTCTTATCCAACTTGAAGCATTTCCAGGCTAGCAGGCATCCTATCAGCATCGTGCCCACAACCGACACTATCGTAAATGCCATGCCCTCCTTGCCCGAAGCAAGCGCAGCATCCACATTCATGCCAAAACCCAGACCCACCACAGAGGCCTGAAGCAGGTACTTCGACATCTTTTTGTTGAATTTGGGGTATGCTTCGCCAAAAACCAGCGCAAACACAAGTCCCACAAAAAGCACCACAGGAGGAGTTATCCAGTTGCAGAACGAATCAGCGAACACACTCGCAGCCAGCATGGCAGCAAGCAATGCCACCACAGCCACATACACGGGTTTCGAATACTTCTTCATATCACAAAAATGTATAGTCAAATATGAGTTAAATGTTAAAAATTTAACACTTTTTCATCTGCAAAAGTACACAAAAAAAGTAACACTGCCAAATAAAATACACAATTTTTTGCCTCAACTGCACGTTATCAAAACAACAAATCTGCTTATTATACATTCTATATATATGAAACTACACTTCACATCCGACCGCAGCAGCCTTACCGAAGGAGAGATCATCGAACTGTCATGGTCAGTACCCAACTGCGACTCGCTGACTCTCACCCTCGACAACGGATTCAAGTCACAAGTACTCCCCCTCACCGACTACTCGGGCAGCAAAAAGTTCCGACTCCATCGTAGCCAAGGACTCACCAAGATAACCCTTAGCGCCACATCCGCCGGCAAAACCGCCACAAAGACCCTCAAGATACGCGTCAAGAAAATGAAGGTCACCCCCTCCGAGACCATCTATCAGGAGCGTCCACATCGCAACCCATTCCGCCGCCAGCGAAGCCACAACACCAAGGCCGGACAATGGGCCGACAACCAGAAAAACCGGTTCAGCTACCTTTGGTCGCTTCTCACACCACAAAAAAAGATGGCCTATACACTTCTCCTCATCATGACCCTCGGACTCCTGCTTTCCCTCATTTCGCCACGACTCACATTCCTCACCAATACCGCCATCCTCGCATATCTGGCCTATATTCTGATAAAAAGATAATATCGGAATTGATTGTAAAACGGATAGTTCTTGATAAGAAAACAAAAAAAATTACGTTTTTGCTTTGATATATTGAGAAAAATTCGTAATTTTGCAAAATCATTTCGCAGTAATCAACACATAAAACATACTAAAATTATGCCAAGAACAGCAATATACACAAGAACTCAAATCACCAAAAAGACGCTCCACCTCATTAAAGAGCGCGGTCCAGCAGCATTCACCGCTCGCGACGTAGGCGCAGCGCTGGGCACCTCCTCACGTCCCATCTTCACCGCTTTCGAGAATATGGAAGACCTCCGCAACGAGGTGGCTCGCATGGGCATGAAGATCTACAACAACTTCATGAAGACCGACTCCGACAAGCCACTCACCTACACCGAATATTCCCTAAGGCTGATCCGCTTCTTCCAGAAAGAGCCTAACTTCGCCACCTTCGCGCTCGAGAATGTCGGCAACCAGGTGCCAACCCTCATCGACCCAATCAGCGAAGAAGTCATTGCCCGCCTGAAGAAAGTATGCGGCCTCAGCGACGAGCAGTTCTCGATCCTCTTCAAGCACACCTGGTCTATGGTTCTCGGCATTGCAGCGCAATGCTCCATTGCCAAGGTTGAGTATTCCGACGACGAAATCCGCGAAATGTTCAAGCGCCAGTTCCTCGGTATCCTCCACACCTTCAACCACCCAGACCCCGACTCAGTAATCGCACAGGTGATTTAATTCATCAGCACATATTGCTCTCAGAACATAAAAGCGCCACCACAAGTGACGCTTTTTTTATTGACTTCCATAGGAGAAACAATAATGTATGTTTGAAAATAGCAAAAGTTGGATAGAATGAAACTGCTAGTAAAAACGTTTGTAATTAGTTGAGGGAGCTGGCCTTTTTGAAACATCTGTTCCAACGAATATGGCCGGAGTCTGGATCTTTGGAGAATACTACGCGGCTGGCTTTGCCTACGATATGGTCTTCTGGGACAAATCCCCAATAGCGGCTGTCGGCGCTGTTGTGACGGTTGTCGCCCATCATCCAATAATAATCCATCTTGGGGGTATAGGAGTGGGTTTCTTTGCCATTGATGTAGATTCGACCATCTTTCACTTCGAGACTGTTGCCTTCATAGTCTACTATCATGCGCCTATAGAGAGGCAGATTCTCGAGGGTTAGTTCGAAGCCTTGGCCTTTGGCAGGGATGAAGATGGGTCCATAGTTGTCTACCGTCCAAGCCGAATAAGCGTCGCTGTGAGGATAGAGCACAAGGGTGTCGGTTACCAGTTCGAAGCCACCTTGAACGAAGTGGATATTCACGTCAGGATAATTGGAGGCCAGTGAGTCTACCATCGGGTTGGCTTTCAGAACAGACATCCTATCGGAAGTAAGGTACACGACGGCTTTATAGTTTTGATGTTCTATATCTTGCTCTATGGTGCTGAGGCTATATCCCATGTCTTCTTGACTCATACCTAACGTCTCAAAGATGCTCTGAGGATTGCTGCCTGGCTTGAACCACACCTGATAGGAGAGCTGGAGGTTTTGAGGATTCTCGATTTGCTTGCCGTTGATAAAGACGGAACTATTCTTGATTTGGAGTATCTCTCCCGGCATACCGATGCAGCGCTTGATAAAGTTCTCCTTCTTGGCCACTGGGCGCACTACTACTTTGCCAAACTCCTCAGGGTGTGACATTATATAGTCGCGGCCATACATGCGCACCAACTGGTGGTAGCTGACGTTGCTCTGGTATTGCGGCGCGGTGCATACGGTATCGCCTTCGGGATAGTTGAACACTACAGCATCAAATCGTTCTACTTGTCCGCAGCCAAGATAGCGATGGTATGGCAGTCGGATCCAGTCAAGGTAGGATTCGGTCTGGCCTCCGCTAAGGGGCATCACATTGTGGACTAACGGAAAACTGAGTGGAACCATTGAGGCTCGAGGACCGTAGGCCATCTTGCTGACCATCAAGTAGTCGCCAGTAAGGAGCGACTTTTCCATGGAGCTGGATGGTATATTGTAGAACTCTACGATATTGCCGCGTATGATGACGGCGGCCACGAGGGCGAATACGATAGCGTCGAGCCAATCGCGCACCTGACCAATCTTATGCTCTGGAAGATCATTAGGATGGGTATAGTTCAACTTCTTACTGAATCCAATGCAAGGAAGATATATCCATGGGAAGATGACGGCGAAGGTCTGCTCTACAAAACCGTAGCGGCGATAGCACTTGCAGGTCTCAACCACCAGCAGCAGAAAGGTGAACACGTTGACGGCAGGTATAAGGAAATAGATGTACCATTTCCAATCTTTTCCGCACAACTTGATCCAAAGGATGATATTATAGATGGGAATGAGTGATTTCCAAGGGGCGATGCCTGCCTTGTTGAATACGAGCCACAAGCCTAAAAGAGTGCCTAAAAAATAGAAAACTAACAGAAGGTCGAACAACATTATCAATAAGTATTTTATATGTTAATATTTTTTATAACGTATGCCGTTTGAAATTATTGTAGCCATCAATACAAAAAAGCGAGTTGCGATGAGGCAGCCCGCTTTTGCTTCAAGTGGACAATGAGTACGCTAGAACATATAGCCCATCTTGATATAGAGATTCGACATCTTTGAATTGTCGCGCTTGTCTACTGGCGTGGCCCAGTCTACAGAGAGCACGAAGTTGTCGTTCATGGCCACCTTGAGGCCGCAGCCAGCACCAAGATGGGGAGCATAGGCGCTCTGATCGAGATCGAAATCCTCCAAAACGGTGTTCACCTTTTCGACTACCGACATATCGTAGGGCTGAAGCACTAAGCCGCCATCTAGGAACGGATTTAGGCCTATATAAAAATTCTCCTTGCCGATGCGGAAATGAGCCACCTGCATTCGGAGCTCGACATTGGCATAGGCGAAGCCGTTTCCCACCACGCGATTGCGTAGCACGCCGCGAAGCGTGTTGCCGCCGCCAAGGCCCTCGTACATGACACGCTGCATGTAAAGTTGGTTGACGTAGGTATTGAGGTAGAAGGGACTATTGCCGGCCAGTGTAAGCTGGGTGCCAAGACGATAGGCAAAAGTAAGTCGATTGTCGATGATGGGCACATAGTGGCGGAAGGCGGCATTGAGCTTGAGGTTGTTGTAGTCGGCCGTGGTGCCAAGGCCTGCGTAATATGTGAGGAAGGCATCGGCATGCATACCTCGATGGGGATTCTGCTGGCGGTCGCGTGTGTCGAAGGTGAGTCCGCCATGGAGGTAGGGATGGGCACCTCCCTTGGCCTCGGCGGCCGACACGAGTCCTAATGCAACATACTTGTCGAAGAGCGTGATGGTATCGGGCAACGGGTCGGAAGATTCGTTGGCATAGCTGTTAAGTCGGTCGACGTCGACAGTACCGTTGTCGTAATTGAGCAGGCCAAGGCCTACGTTCCAGTAGAATGGTTTTGAAATTTCGCCCTGGAGGTCGGCGCTGAATCGGAACATGTTGCGCTTCATCTTGTAGTAGGCGCGGCTCACCTCGTCGAGATTCTCGGCAAGATAGAGGGTCTGATAGCCGTTGAAGCCGTAGAAGTCGCACATAGCGTCGGGCAGATAGGTCAGATCGACGCTAAGGCGATGATTGGGGATGAGGTACTTAGAATCGTAACTCACGCGGTAGAGGCCGTAATGCTTCGAAGTGGTGGCAGCCTCGGCATAGAACGAATGGAGATATTCGGGATAGGTGTGGCCGTCGCCGAAATAATAGATGTTCGTCAAGAGACCGAGCTGGAGGCCTAGGTCGGCATCATAGCTAAAGCTGGGCAATACGCCAAAGGTCCATCCGGTACGAACCGAAGACTGGTCTTGGGCGCGGAGTATCATGACCGACGCCAGCATGATGATGGTGAAAACTATCTTTTTCATTTTGTATTATTTTTGTTGCGATGAAAGATCTTTTTACGGAAAATAAAGAGCACAAAGGCTACGAAGAATAGGATCAAAAGCCCTAGGGTGATAAGGGTGTTGGTCATACTTTGTGGTGCGAAACCCATCAGCAGAAGGATTGGAAATCCGAAGACGATTGCCGAGAGGGTTTGGAGTACTAAATTGTTGGCTGCCGGAGTTTCGAACTTTGGATCGATTTCACGTAGGAGGATCATGCCGTTGCTGGCCGTTCCGGTGAGCATGCCGAACATGGAGAAGAATCCCTCATATTCGTAGCCTGGGAAGATGTGGCGCGAGCAGCGGAGCACATACCTGAACGTAACGATTGCACCGAAGGTGCATACAAGCACCAATGGAAGCCATATCCCGCGTAGATTCTCAAAGTTGATAGCAGCTGTACCAGCCACGATCATCACATCGAAACAGAGGCCAGAGATGCGGTTGAGCATATAGTTATTGATATACTCGCGCTGCATGAGCTGCTGACGGCGGAAGAACTTGAGCAGGTTCTTGACCAACACGCCGAAGAGCGTGCCCCACAAGAAGTTGAATCCCCACACCATAGGTTTGAGGGTCTTAGTGCCAAAAGTGCCGAGATCAGCGTTCTCTACGCCCCACATCAGAAGAAACACTAAGAGGTAGACCAACAGCACAAGGCCGACCTGCACGGTAAGCTTATCGATGGATTCGGTATTGGGTATTTCGTTCTCAGATTCATAGTCTTGAAGCGTATAGGCTTCGCGATAGTCAGACTCTTTTCGCTTGAGGCTGCCACGGCGGCGAAGCACATTCATATACACAACTCCCACAACCGATCCGATTAGGAAACCTATGGCCGCGATGCTGAGGCCGAAATCGGCGCCGGGGAAGAGAATGCCCTCTCCTTCTGCCCAAGAGGTAAAGATTCGTCCGAAATTGAGTGCCTGTCCTGGTCCTTGGCCATATCCCATCGGAAGCAGCAATCCGGCGCTATAGAAGATATCGCCGCCCTTCCACCAAAGGAAGATTGGAATAGTGATGAGCAGGCCCACAATGCCCTGAACGACATATGTGGACGCTGTAACAGCGCCAGTCTCGATGACCTTCAGTGTTGTGGAGCGCGACTCTATCTTATTGTTTTTGAGTGCAAGAGCCACAAATCCGAGTCCCAATGCATGGTAAGTAATTATCTCCATCGAGGATTTGGAGATGAGGTCCGAGCAGGACGGTACCAATTTGAACAGCAGTACGATAAGTCCGCCCAATAGTGCCGAGGGAATAAGGCTCTTGCTCAGTAAAGGAACCTTACAACGGATAAGGTTGGCCAACAGAAGGGCCACGGCGATGATGAAGAACTGGATGAGCCAGTTCCATGTCTCAGGCGTAGCAAAAGATGTTGCGGCTTGCAAAGTAGATTCCATAATCAAATATTAAGGTTAATATTACTTGTTATCAAGATTCAAAGGTATTGGAAAAACGGTCGATAAGGTCTTGCTCTTGAGCCGAGATATCGCCATCGGCTTCAGCAATCTGGCGCATGCGCACTAGTGTTTCGCGAGCCTTGTCGGGATTATTGAAACGGAAGTCGTCGTCGGTAAGGAAACTGACATCCTCCTTGCCCAAGAGGGCAGAAAAATCCTCCATTTCCGAAGTGGTGAACTCATTCATGTCGCGAAGCTGATTGAGGAGGATAGATTTCTCCAGCGTCTCCACCTTTCCGTCGGCTATGGTAATGGCTATGAGCAGGCGCGTGGCGCGCTTGAGGTCAGACTTGGCCTTGCTCTTATCCGTGCGGCCCAGCTTGCCAAAAAAACCGCCCATGCTCTTCTGCACGTCTTTGACGGCAGAGGTCATCTTCGTAACGCCCGACGTTAAGTTGAGTATCAGTTCGGGATTGTCGATCACATCCAGTATACATCCCTTACAGAGCTGGCTGCTGAGCACATCGCGATAGGTAAATTCCACACAGGGGATAATCTGATAATACACATCCTCGGTTGCAGGCTCACCGCCCATAAGCCGGTGCATCTGATCCACATAGGCCTGCAGAGTCTCGTCATAGGACTGGGTCTCTTGCTGGTTGAATTTCGTTAGCGTGCGATAGCGCACCATGCTATGCTGCAGCACATGGGCCACAATAGCGCTGTCCTTCAGATGGTCGATGGGATCGTCGTTGGTGAGCACATACTTATCGGAGTGCTCCTTGACATCTATATTAACAATACCCACCGAGGATATACGTCCTGTTCCCTGGCATTCGGTGCAAGTCGCTTCTTCGAGTTCTCCCGACTTGTTTGTACGGCGAACCACCTTGGTCCCGCCACATTTAGGGCAGAACTCCATCGATGAGAGCTCCTTCACGAGGTATAGCGGCTGCTCTGCAGAGAGGTGGATTCCGTCAGCATTCAGCCGAATATACGAGGCGTCCACCTCGTGGCGCTGCGAAATAGAGGAAAATACGTTGCGAATAGCGTTGCTGATTGACACTTTGGGCGACTGTCCAATGAGAGCAAGCATCGAGCGGTCCGGAAGAGCCACATAGGGCGACTCGCCTTGGTCGGCAAAGATCTGAGACAATTTGCCAGCCAATTCCTCGCGCGGATGGAACTGACGTCGCTCCACCTGGTAGGCCACATGCTTGGACACCACATCTACATAACAATAGTTTACACGCTTAAGGCCAACAGCTTCATCAATGATGATGCTGTTTGACGCTGATGGGTCCAGCTGTGTGATGATTTCCTTCACCTGCTGCATCTCAACGTTCTGGAGATTACGCTCCGAATTCGAAAACATGGCTTCTTGTGTCATAGGATTGGTATTAATGGTTTTTATGAATGAAGGGCGTATTCGTGGAACAGAAAGCCCAGCTTGTAGATCAGAAACTCAGTCGTAGAGCCGCATCCCCGCATGAATCTGGCCTCCATGCGCCGACGCATCAGTCGGAACGCCCAGCGCCCTATCCTCGCAAGATGCAGCCGATTTGCCATACGGCCATAACGCAGCAGCGTGACCTGGCTGTCAAACTCCGGGTCTCCCAAGCGTTGAGAGATAAGCACTAGATTTTCAATAGAGGCTCGAGTCTTGTCAAGGAACTCCGCGTTAGTGTCAAGGTCCTTAGCAAGAAGCGGATTCTGGATGTGTAGAATAGGTATGCCTTGCTGCAAGAGGCGATAGCCCATGAGCGTATCTTCATGGCCATAGCCCACAATCTGCTCGTCGAAAGGAATCCGCTCCAGAATATCCCGACGTATCATGAAATTGCCCGTCATAAAGGACCGATGAGGATGCTTATTGCGCTCCTCGGCCGACTTTGATACCCGATTCACCCCGTTCATATAGTGAAGCCGACAATCGGCCGATGGACACTCCGACGGATAGACATGTCCGCCCACAACGACTTGTTCGCCAGCCGCCATGGCCTTATAATAGCGCTCAACGAACTGCGAATCGGTCACGAGAAGGTCGCAATCCATAAAGAGCATGTGCGTGCACTCAGGCGACAAATAGTTTAAGAACGAGTTGCGGATACGGCTGCGACCCACATTCTGCGGCAGCTCTATGTAGCGGCAAAGTGAATCCACTTCGCTGTTGAGCACTTTATACGAGGGGAGAGAACCATCGTCAAGGCACACCACGTCGATGCTGCCGTCAACAGCCGCCGCCTGAGAGCATATCGCGCTAACGAGCGGACGCACGTCATGATTATATATAGGTATGCAGATGGTCAGCATGGCAGCGTTCAGAATTGTATTTTCAAGCCGTCGTAGGCCAGATGGACATTAGGCGGCAATTCAGACTGGCATTCGGCATAGAGGCCATAATCATGGCTGAGGTGAGTCAGGTAAGCCTCTCGAGGACGCACGATTTCTACGATCTCCAACGCCTCCTTCAGACAAAAATGAGAAAAGTGAGGTTCGTGACGCAAGGCATTAACAACAAGGACCTCAGACCCTTTGGCCTTCTCGAGCTGGTCTGGCTCGATATGGTTGGCATCAGTAATATAGGTCAGCCCCCCGATGCGGAATCCTGTGACAGGCATATAGCGATGCATCGCGTGAATCGGGATGACAGTCTGCCCTCCAACCATGAAGGGCGCCTCCCCCACCCTATGCAGATCCACCTCTGGCAGTCCCGGATAATGCTCATCCGAGAAGATATAGCCATAGTCCCGTCGAAGAATAGAGAGCGCCGTGTCGTTAGCATAGAGGTCCATGCGCTGACCTTGCACATAGTTGAAGGCGCGCACGTCGTCCAGTCCGGCCACATGGTCGCGATGGGCATGCGTCACCAAGATACCCTCCACATGGCACACATCCTCTCGCAGCATCTGCTCACGAAAATCAGGCCCGATGTCAATGAGGATATTCTTTCCGCCATCAGTCTCGACAAGGGCCGAAGTGCGTAGGCGCTTGTCGAGACTGTCGGCCGAACGGCATACCCGGCATCTACATGAGATAACGGGCACGCCTTGAGAGGTGCCCGTTCCCAAAAAGGTGAGTTTCATATTATTGCTCTATATCCTTATTCTTTTACCACGGTCAGCTTGAAGCCAACGCCATGTACGTTAAGTATCTGCACCGAAGGATCAGCTTTGAGGTACTTGCGAAGCTTGGTGATATACACATCCATGCTGCGAGCTGCAAAATAGCTGTCATCCTTCCATATCTTCTGGAGCGTGCTGTTGCGGTCCACCAGATGGTTGTAGTTCTGCGAGAACATCCTCAGCAGCTCAGTCTCCTTAGAGGTGAGTCTGCGAACGTCATTGCCCAGAGTGAGCGTTTGGTGGGTATAGTCAAAAATAAATTCGCCGATATGGAAGACATTCTTGTCAGGACGCCCATCATCAAACGAGCGGCGGATTGTGGCATTGAGTCGTGCAAGAAGCTCATCCATGCTGAACGGCTTGGTGATATAGTCGTCAGCGCCAATCTCAAAGCCCTTGAGCTTGTCAGCCTCCAAGTTTTTAGCAGTAAGGAACAGTATCGGCACCTTCTTGTCCACTTTGCGAATCTCTTTGGCCACGGTGAATCCATCCTTGACAGGCATCATCACGTCCAAGATGCAGGCATCGATGTCGCCTTCGTTGTAGGTGTCCAGGGCTGCCTGGCCATCCTGAGCCCAAGAAACGGTATAGCCCTTCTGAGTGAGGTAGGCCTTCAGAATAGTACCCATATTGGGATCATCCTCAGCCACCAAAAGCTTAATTCCAAGATTCATTGTATACAGTATTAATGAGAATAATGGTCCTTTGCACTAGAAGCATCTAGTCCTCAACAATCTTAATGCTCTCAATAAGGTCGCCAGGACGGATAGCGTCGATAACGGCCCAGTCCGACTCCTCCACGCGCCCAAAGCAGGTGTGAACCCCGTCAAGATGCTGAGTGTTGGTTCTATTGTGACAGATAAAGAACTGCGAGCCGCCAGTGTCCTTGCCGGCATGAGCCATCGAGAGCACACCGCGATCGTGGTACTGCTTCTCAGCCTTAGTCTCGCATTTGATCTTATAGCCAGGGCCGCCGGTACCGACGCGTGGATCGCCCAGATTACGGCTGAATGGGCAGCCACCCTGAATAACGAATTCGGGAATCACTCTGTGGAAACGGAGGCCATCGTAAAAGCCCTCTTTGGCCAGTTTCACGAAGTTTGACACGGTTCCGGGCACCTCTTTCTCAAAAAGATTCACCCTCATCACACCCTTTGCGGTAGCTATTTCTGCGTGCATACTTATATGTTTTTTTAATAATTGATGCTAAATTAACTTAAAAAAATGTAAATTATTGCACGAAATGTTAATTTTTTTTCCAAATAATATAGAAGTATTTCATAAAATACAATGTCGGCTATATGAAGAAGCATGCTGAGTTTCCCTAAGACTTAGCTTCATACCGATTATCGAACCAAGAAA
Source organism: Bacteroidales bacterium (assembly GCA_024400415.1). Lineage (GTDB taxonomy): Bacteria > Bacteroidota > Bacteroidia > Bacteroidales > P3 > Colimorpha. Next base: position 37,914 of record JAKSMS010000017.1, read on the forward strand.
CAAAGTATCTTACGAAACTATCCCCAAACAGGCAATACCTTCATCAATCACGGCCATATTCTCTGCGACTAAAACTTAGGGCGTCCAGAGTTGGTCTTCGGGATAATTATTATTGCGGATTGCCTCGTGGGCGATTAGGCCCATGGTATGGCGGAAATTGATTTCGGACACTGCAATCTCATAACCTGAAGTGCCGCTGCACACCATCATGTCTACTCCTACTGGACCTTCATATCTGTCGGCTAGAGTTGATAGATATGCTTCAACCTCAACTCTTTTCTCTTCCAGGCCTATGCCTGTATACGCTTTGATACTTTCGGCAATCTTCTCGTCTGTCAGTATCTTGTTGCCTCGATAGACTCCATTCTGGGTATCGAATAGCGAATAACCCACAAATGACATTCTTGATGAGACCGACGTATACTCTAGCGCAAAATCTAGGACAACGTTCCTTCTCGGCTCTAACATAACGCTTCGGTGCCGCTGCAGCTGCTTAGTAATCCAGTATATGTCGTTTTCTACAAAGGAATCGTTGATCCACCTTAAGCCGCGTCCACTTCCTGAGAGGGTGGCCTTTAAGACTATTCTTCCATATTGCTGAAGACCCGATTCAATATCCTCAATGGTTTTGCATTCGCGGACGTCTTTTTGAAGGGGAAGGGCCGTCGAGCGGTGCTGCAGCGCCTTTATCTGTTTGATTTTCTCGTCCGTAGGCAGCTGCGCTTCTGGAACTCCCTTTTTGAGCAGTTGGGCTTTGAGCACTTCGTTCCAACCCCAGGGGATTATCCGATATGGTTCGTCGGGCGCTATGAAGTCTTCTATGGAGACGCATTGGGCTTCGGGATAGAGCTCGTTCATTACCGATGCGCTCTTTCTGGCGAAATCCATGGCCGACCTGGGCGGCATAAAGTTCTTGCTTCCGCCAGCGAGGCAGAGGTCGTGCTCGGGATTGAATATGCAGATAGTCTTCATGCTAGAAAACAAAGGGGAAGTCCGATCGGCTTCCCCTTATTATAGATGAATTCCTATTAATCTTATTTGTTAACCTGGAATTTCTTGTTGC
>JAKSMS010000018.1 GCA_024400415.1 Bacteroidales bacterium
CTCGAACTCGCGACCCCATGCGTGACAGGCATGTATTCTAACCAAGCTGAACTACCAGACCGTTTGCTTCATCAGTGTTAAAGAACTCTTTTCTTCCTTTAAAGCGATTGCAAAGATACATCATTTTTTGATTCCGGCAAAACTTTTTTTCGTTTTTGTGCTACTTTTTTTATTACTTCGCTGATTATCAATGTGTGATGTGTGAAAGTTTTTTTGTCTTCGGGTGGGTTTGAATCCTGCATTCTGCCTGTTTCGGGTGCCATTTTTGGCTTTTTGGGGCTCTAAAAGCGGCGCTTCTTCATGGTGGTTGGCTTTATTGTTTGATTTTCTGCGCATTACGATGTTTTTATGTCTGTCGCCCTTATGCTTTCCCTTCGTGTCGACCGGGTCCGGGTGGGGTCCTTATTGGTGTCATAGATGGTTTTTAGGTGGTTCATTTGTGCTATATTTGTGCTATATATGTGCTATATATGTCCTATTCTATAGAGATAGCAGATATATAGCACATATATAGCACATATATAGCACATATGCGCCATTTTGGATCCAGTTATGCGCCGGATATGGCTGGATTATAGCGCGATAGGTGTTTGGATTGCTTGGCTTTTATTGTAAGGTTGGATTGTGGGTCAAAAAAAACTCCCGCTTTTGGGCGGGAGTGTATGGTTGGTTGGGTGTGTGGATGCGGGCTAGTTGCGGTAGCCGATGATGTGGCGCACTTCGTCGATGGTGCGGCGTGCGCTCTCGTGGGCTTTTTCTTTGCCCATGTCCATGATGCGGTTGAGGCGTGCCTCGTCGGATCCGAGCTCTTTGATGCGCTCGCGGAATGGGGCTACGAAGTTCTCCATGTCTTCGGCCAGCTGCTTCTTCATGTCGCCGTAGCGTATCTCGCACTTGTTGTAGAGGTCGTCGAAGTAGGCCACGGTGTCGGGGGTGGAGACTACTTTCATGAGCTGGAAGAGGTTTTTGATTTCTTCGGGCTTTTCTTGGTTGGGCTGGGTGGGGCCTGAGTCGGTCTTGGCGCGCATGATCTTCTTCTTGAGCACGGCGGGCTCGTCTACGAAGAAGATGGCGTTGCCTTCGCCTTCTGACTTGCCCATCTTGCCGCTGCCGTTGAGGCCGGGTATCTTGACTAGCTCGCCTCCGAAGTTGTAGGCTTGTGGCAGTGGGAAGGCTTCGCACTTGTACATGTTGTTGAATCGCTGTGCGAAGGTGCGGGTCATTTCGAGGTGCTGCTCTTGGTCTTTGCCTACGGGCACTTTGGCGGCTTTGTGGATGAGGATGTCGGCGGCCATGAGGGTGGGGTAGGTGAGGAGGCCTGCGTTGACGTTGTTGGGCTGCTGGCGCACTTTGTCCTTGAAGGAGGTGACGCGCTCGAGCTCGCCGAGGTAGGCGTTCATATTGAGGAAGAGGTAGAGCTCGATGGTTTCGGGCAGGTCGCTCTGAAGGTAGATGGTGGCTTTTTCGGGGTCGAGGCCGGCGGCCAGGTATTCTACGAGTATCTGGCGTGCGTTGGCGTAGAGGTGCTCGGGGGTGGGGTGGGTGGTGAGCGAGTGGTAGTCGGCTATGAAGAAGTAGCAGTCATGCTCGTCTTGCATCTTCACGAAGTTGCGCAGGGCTCCGAAGTAGTTGCCTAGGTGTATGTTGCCTGTGGGGCGTATGCCGCTGCACACGATTTCTTTTTTCATGGGTCTTTGGGGAGTGTTGGTGATTGGGTTGTTGGATGGGGTGCGGAATAAAACGGAACTCGGAGATGGGCTGTTCCCGTCTCCGAATCCCGAATGTGCACCTTTTTTAATTGAGGTAGAGTTTGAATTTCACATCCTTGACGTTGATGTTCTGACAGCAGCGCGCGAAGTTGAGGATGTTCTGCAGCGTACGCTTCGACGGCTGTTTGTGTGTGCTTACAGCATTTTCAGATGTGGTTGCGGCCGTTTTTGGGCTGGGCAAAAAATCATAGTCTTTCATCATACGCAGACCTATTAGTTTGACAATATATTTTTTTCTGACATTAGAGTAACTCGCTTTGCGTACAATTATTGCTCGATGCTTAAATTTTAACATTTTGCTGCTGGGTGAACGCCTTATTTTTGGGGTGTGGTAGAATTTTTTTTTCGATGCGCTGCAACAAAATGCCCTCTTTGTGTGTCTTTATACAGATTAACGCTTTTGATTTTGTAAACTTATATTTAAATATCATTATGAAAAAGAACGCTTTCAGACTTTTTGCCCTTCTGGCTATGGCCATGGGCCTGACTTTCGCTTCTTGCGAGAAGGAGAACTCTTCTGACAACAACAATCCTGGCACTACTGGCGGTGGCGGCAACACTACCATCGTGTACAACAACCTCAGCACTCCTGTGGTATACAGCAGCGGCGAGAATGCCTTTATTCCTGGCGAGGCTGTGGGTGCCTTCAACTACTCTATCGAGGATGGCTGGGCTGTGCTCATCTCTATCTATGAGCAGGGCGCCGGCGTGGTGAGCGCTGCTGGCGGCGACTACGACCAGGTGTCGCTCCTTCAGGAGAATACTGAGATCGGACCTAGCAGCCGATTCACCGAGAACAACAGTGCCGAGCTTTATTCTGAGTATTATACTGCCTGGAACGGCAAGACTGGCTATATCGGCTACCGCTTCAAGAAGAACGGCGAGACCCACTATGGCTGGGTGAAGGCTAAGGTGCAGGGCTACAGCGTGACTATCTATGGCTACGCCTACGAGGGCACTGCCGGCAAGGCTATCAAGGCTGGCGCTACTAAATAGCATCGGCTGTCTATATTGCAACATGAAAGGCTGGTTTTTTAGGACTGGCCTTTCTTATTTTTTTTCAATTATTATTGCAAATTTACAAAAATAATGTATATTTGTATTGCCCTAAATTTTGGCGAGAGTTCTTTCTGTGGCGGTCATCTTATTTATTAACAACTATTTGACAACAACTCACTACTCTGCATCACTACTCAGAGAAAAACGAAAACAGGTGTGCCTTCCACGAGTAAATATGCTATTGAATCATTAATTAACTTATTGTATAACCAACCTGTAAAAACAAATGAAGAAACATTTACTTTCTTTGTTGGCATTGGTGGCCCTTGCGCTTCCTATGCAGGTATTCGCTCAAGCCCACATAGTGGCCGACGGCACTAATTCGAACGAGTATGTGCCCGTGTATGGCTACTATCTTGACGATGCCCAACACAATCAGATCGTGTACCACGACTCGTTGCTCACCGACCTCCGCGGCGAGAGCATCGCGAAGCTGGTATACTATCTCAGCCAACTTCCTGGCTCGAGCTGGACTAACACCGTAACGGTGAGAATGATGGTCGTGCAGGAGGAGGCAGTGATTAACCTTCTTCCCTCCGACAGCGCCCAGCTGGTGTACACCGGCGGCCTGGCTATTGAGGACGACAATCTGGTGTTCGACTTAGACCAGCCATTCACTTATCCCGCTACTGGCGGCAATCTGCTGGTTGATATCCAGACTAATGCTGCCAGCTATTCGCGCGCCTATTTCTATGGCGTGAATGTGCCTAACGTTGTAAGCATGTGCACCTACAGCTGGGAGACTTATCCACAGAGCTTCCTGCCTAAGACCAACTTCTATGTGTCTTCGGGCTGCGAGCGTCCTGGCCGTGTGGCTACCTTGACCGACTCTAACAGTGCTACCCTCTCATGGGTTGGCAACGGTGCTCCTACCTTCCTCATCGTGATGAACGGCCAGGAGTACTACACTACCGACACCTTCTATGTTTTCGATAACCTTGATGCCAACACCTTTTATAGCGGTTCGCTCTATGGCCTCTGTCCTGGCGGCGACAGCACCGAGGTGAGACCTTTCTCATTCCGCACCCAGTGCGGCACCACCGTGCTGCCTCTGCGCGAGAACTTCGAGGGCTATGGCACCAACCTCCCTTCCTGCTGGAATGTGGTTGAGGCTGGAAGCTATACCAACTATCCTTATGTTTCTGAATCAGCATCCAACAGCCATAGCGGCAACCATGCTCTCTACTGCTATGGATACTATACCTATCAGTATTTCACCACTCCGCTTATCCTCCAGCCTGTCAATACCCTTGAGGCTAAGTTCTGGGGCAAGATAGGCTCTAACTACTATTACAATGAGCCTGTAGTGGTGGGATATGTTTCTACCGTTGACTCTATGGAGAATTTTGTGGCTGTGGACACCGTGGTTATCGCCAACGACAGCTGGCAGGAGTTCACCATCTCTTTCGCCGACCAGAGCTATGCCGGCCAGGGCCACATTTCCTTCCGCGCTGGCAGCGGTTCTTATGCTGGCTTCTATATCGACGATATCGAGGTTCGCCAGATCAACGACTGCGCCGACCCAACCCATTTCGTTCAGACGGGTACCGCTACGGGTTCTGTCTCTCTGGCATGGCAGGACAGCATAGCCTCTTCGTGGGATGTTGTTGCAGTGCCTTCGGGCAGCGATCCTGACAATGCCGACCTCGTTGAGAGCACCTCTCAGACCAGCATCACCCTGACTGGCCTTGAGGATACCGTCCTCTACGACTTCTATGTACGCGCCAACTGCGGCAGCGGCGACAGCTACTGGGTAGGCCCTATCATCAACTATCCTAACCTGTATATGATGGCTCCAAACAGCCACGACACTGTCAGCATGTGCGGCGGCGTGATTACCGACGACGGCGGCATCACTGGCACCTATGCCATGAACCAGAACACCACCCTGGTGATTCGTCCTACTAGCGACGACCAGGCTGTAGTGATCAACGGCAGTGTTTCTGTCTACTCTGACTCTTACACCGAGACTTCTCTGAAGATCTATGATGGCGAAGGCACCACTGGCCGACTGATTGCCAATATCACTACCAGCAATCCCAATGTGTCAGCCGCTTCAACCACCGGCGCCATCACCCTCAAGTTCCAGACCCCCGACTACTATACCGAGGCTGGTTTTGCATTCACCGTCAGCTGCCAGGAACTGAGCAGCTGTCCAGATCCATACGATGTAGAGGTTAGCAGCATTGCTGGCGCTTCTGCCCTCGTAAGCTGGGGCTATGGCAACAACAATCCTAACTCGTTCGCTATCACCGTTACCGACACCGCAACCAACACCGTGCTCAACTTCTCTGCTGCCGACACCGTCCGCTCATTCCTCATGACCGGTCTGGAGCAGGCCACCGTTTACCACGTGACCGTTGAGGCCGACTGCGGCGAGTCTAGCAACCCAGTAGGCACCTACTTCACCACCACCTGCCTCGCAGGCGGCAATATCGCAGTTGATGAGACTACTTTAATGCTCAACTCTCACCCCATCAATCCTTACTACAAATATTCCACCTGCCAGGTGCTCTACACCGCCGACGAACTCTTCGGCATCGTTGACACCATCTATGGCGTAAGCCTCTATGCCGACAATCTGAATATCGGCCTGCACGGCCCTCGCAACGTTAATGTCTATATCGACACCACCAGCGCTACCTCTCTTGCTACTGCAGCAGACTTCGTAGTGATGAATAGTTCCGCCCTGAGATATTCAGGCCAGCTCAACATCGTTGCCGGCGTGAACACCTTCATGTTCGACACCGCCTTCGTGCTGCCAAACCACAACACCAACCTCGTAGTTACCTTCGACGACAACACCGGCTCCTGGAGCGAGGAGGCTTTCTGGGCAGGCAATGGCGGCCACTCCAACCGAGTGCTCTACATTGCCAACGATAACCAGAATGTAGATCCTACCGTTTCTGGCAATGGCACCGCGTGGACCGACAACCGTCCTGTGATCACCTTCATCACCCCATGTGCCGATGCATCTTGCGTGGCTCCTGGCTTGGTTGTTTCTAGCGTTCAGCCTACCTCCATCACCCTCTCTTGGGCTCCTGGCTCAACCGAGAACGCATGGTCTGTAGAGTACCGCGCTATGGGCGATACCGCTTGGATTATGGCAGCTGCTACTACCAGCAACACCTCTCATACCATCACCGGCCTCCAGCCAGCTACTCAGTATCAGTTCCGCGTAGGAAGCCTCTGCTCTAGCGAGGATATCCCTTATTCTGTAGTGTCCAGCTTTACTGGCTGCAGCGTTATCACCAGCTTCCCATTCACTGAGAACTTCACCAACTTCATTGCTTCTGGTGCTCAGGATGCTCTCCAGCCATGCTGGAATCGCGGCTATACCATGCCTTATTACGGCTACGGCTATGCTCCTTACATCAACGACTACTACTACCTCAGCGCACCTAATAGCCTCCTTATCGACGGATATTCCGACAGCTGGATTGCTCTGCCTGAGATGGGTGTTTCGCTCGACTCTCTCGTAATAAGCTTCGCCATGTATGGCCCATCCAACTATTATGATTATGGTCTTGTGATTGGCGCTATGACCAATCCTGCTGACGAGTCCACCTTCGTGGGTATCGACACCGTGTTCTATACCGGTTCCAACGCCTCCGACTGGCAGACTGTCGAGGTAGGCCTCGTAGGCGCTCCTAGCAACGCTCGCCATATCGCACTCTGGTCATATATGGACGGCGCCTATATCGACAACATCAGTGTGGATATCGCCAACCCATGTCCTCACCCACTCCGCTTCACTGCTACCACTGTTGGTCCTAACGACATCACCGTGGCTTGGACCGATACCGCTGACGTGAACTCCTACAAAGTGCTCATCGGCACCGGCGACAACCTCGCTACCGTATTCGACAGCACTATGGTTACCGTCAACAGCGCTACCTTCACCGGCCTGAACCGCTCTACCGACTACTACTTCTGGATCTACGCTATGTGCAACCCTGGCCAGAGCAACGCTCTTACCGGCCGCGTTACCACCATGGCTGTCAGCCCACTCTCGCTGCCTATCACCCTCGACTTCGAGGACACCAGCGACTATGTATTCAACTTCATCCAGCGTAGCGGCACTAATGCTTGGACTATCGGCGACGCCGCTAACGCAGGCCACAGCCTCTATATCTCCAACGACGGCGGTGTAAGCAACGCCTACGAGCACTCCACAACCGTGGCTCTCGCCTTCACTCCTGTAACCATTCCTTACGACAGCGTATATTCCGTAAGCTACGAATGGCGCGCTAATGGCGAGTCCTACTACGACAAGCTCCGCGCAGCCCTCGTTCCTGCCGCTTACGACCTCACCACTGCTTCTACCTACTATGGCGACTACGGCAACTACAGCGACGGCAGTGTTCTGCCTAGTGACTGGATTGCCCTCGACAACGGCTACATGAGCCTCCAGAACAACTGGCAGAACTTCAACGGCGAGATCACCCTTACCGCTGGCACCTACAACTTCGTATTCGTATGGACCAACGACGGCAGCGGCGGCAGCAACCCACCAGCAGCTATCGATAACATCGACTTCCGTCTGCTCACCTGCCCTGCTCCAACCAACGTTGCTCCAACCAACGTTACTGCATCGGTTATCGACCTTGCTTGGAACGCAGGTTCAGCCTCTAGCTGGATAGTAGAGTACGGCCAGGCTGGCTTCACTCGCGGCACCGGTACCATCTCCACCGTTAACACTCCAAGCTTCAGCGCTACCGGCCTTACCAGCAATACCGGCTACACCTTCTACATAGCACCTATCTGCAGCAGCACCGATACCGGCGCAGCATCAGCTGTCACCATCTCCACCGGATGCTTCGATGGCGCTATCGACGAGTTCCCATGGGTAGAAGACTTTGAGTCTGGCATCAGCTGCTGGAGTCAGGAATATGTTGACGGTTCCTACGACTGGGCCATCAGCGACGGCGACAACAGCACCAACTATGCATACTCAGGCGAGAACATCGCACTCTTTGCTTCTCACAGCGATGATGCTACCATGCTCATCACCCCAATGCTCAACCTCGGCAACGCTTCTGGCGAGGTGCTGATGACCTTCTACCACGTGCAGAAGCTATGGACTCCTGACCAGGATACCCTCGGTATCTACTACCGCACCAGCATGGCCGACGAGTGGCACTATGTGACCTCTTGGAGCGACAACATCTCAACCTGGCAGCTCGACAGCGTAATGCTGCCTAACCCAAGCGCTACCTACCAGATTGGATTCCTCGGCTACGGCACCTTTGGTTATGGCGTCGGCCTCGACAGCATCGTGGTTTACGGACCAGAAGGCTGCGGCGCACCTGCCATCACCTCCTCTAGCGCTACCTTCGAGACCATCACCCTCAACTGGGCTGGATCAGCATCAAGCTACGAAGTAGCCATCAAGCCTGCCGCCGACCTCAACTGGCCAGCTGCTACCGCTGTAACTACTACCACCTACACCTTCACCGGACTCTATCCTTCAACCGAGTATGATGTTCGCGTTCGCACTATCTGCGACGATGGCACCATCTCTCGCTGGGCAGAGCGTACCGGCATCACTACCGACAGCCTCCCATGCTTCGCTCCTACCAACGTTGTAACCTCTAACGCTACCGTGAACAGCATCACCGTGGCTTGGACCAACGACGCTCAGAGCATCGCTCAGGCTTGGGTAGTAAACGTATTCAACGCTACCACCAACATCATGGATACCGTTCGCACCAACCCTGCAACTATCAACGGCCTCTATGACAACACCCAGTACTCTGTAGCCGTTCAGGCTATGTGCGCTGCTAACTTCGGCAGCGACTGGAGCGACACCGTTACCTTCACCACCACCAGCTGCCAGGCAGTTAGCAACGTAAACGTTACCGACATCACCACTTCCGGCGCTAAGGTTACCTGGACCGCAGGAGCCAACGAGACCGCATGGGAAGTTTCCTACGGCGAGATGGACTTCGCAGAAGGCCAGGGCGTAACCGTTGCTGCTACCACCACCACTTATGTGATCACCGGCCTCCAGGCCGACAGCCGCTACGACGTTTATGTTCGTGCTAAGTGCGCTGACGGTATCACCTCTGACTGGTCGCCAGTACAGCAGTTCCAGACCCTCGGCAACAGCCAGGGCATCGACGGCGTTGAAGGCAACTACAGCCTCAGCATCTATCCTAACCCAACCGCTGGCAACACCACCATCAGCCTCCGCGGCGTAGAAGGTGAAGTTGTAATCACCGTTGTAGACATGAACGGCCGCGAGATCACTCGCGACGTGATGAACTGCGGCAGCGACTGCGTTAAGACCATGAATGTTGAAGGTCTCGCACAGGGCACCTACTTCGTACGTGTTCTCGGCGAGGGCATCAGCTCTGTTCGCAAGCTTGTCGTAAGATAAGCCTGGCGCTATAAGGCGCTATAATCCCCAAGGGGGAGTCTGTCACGGACTCCCCCTTTTTTATGACTCGTTGCGGTTTTTGCCGTGCTGCTATACTTTTTTTGGAAGCAGAGAGTTATATATGGGAATAATATCCTACAGAGTATGAATGCGCTTTACGATCAGATCATGGCGAAGGCAGACCCCTCTCAGGTGGAGGGGCTTTCGCGATTCTTCAAATGCGGCCCTGGCCAATATGGCGAGGGCGACAAGTTTCTAGGTATCAAGGTGCCCGTCACCCGCCAGGTGGTGAAGCAGTGCTGGCAGTCCGCGACAATGGAAGATCTCGAGCGCTGCATCGCCAGCGAATACCACGAGGTACGCCTAGCCGCACTACTCACCCTCGTGGCAATATTCACCCATGCTAAGAAGGACCTCTCGCTTAGGCAGCGCTGCATCGATTTCTATCTGGCGAATACACGCTATGTCAACAACTGGGACCTTGTGGACCTGAGCTGCTACCTGCTGCTTGGCGAGTGGCTCAAGGACAAGGACCGCACGCTCCTCTACGACCTGGCCCGCAACGGCAATAGCATCTGGGAACAGCGTATCGGCATTGTAAGCACCATGCAGCTGATCCGATACGGCGAACTGGACGACACGTATGCCATTGCCGAGATCTTCCTCGCCAAGCCCATGCCTCTCCACGACTTGCTGCAGAAGGCTGTAGGCTGGCTGCTGCGCGAGGCTGGCAAGCGCGATATGGAGCGCCTGCACCAGTGGCTCTTGCCCCGTGCCGCCACCATGCCCCGCACCATGCTCCGCTACGCCATCGAGAAGTTCCCTGAGCCCCAGCGAAAAGCCCTTCTTGCGGCTTGCTGATGGGGGTATGATAATGCCCCACGAAGTGGTGAAAACAAAAAGAGAGAGCCTTTCGCTGGTGGGAAAGGCTCTCTCCTTATATATATGTGTCGGATGGGCTAGAGGGCCAGCCTTATGCCGAGTTCGTGGATCTTGACGCCGTTGTTGGCTCCGCCTACAAGTACAGGCAGGAGGTTGTAGTAGAGTTGTATGCCAGGGCGGAAGATGAGAAATTTCTTGCTTTTGTTGGTGCAGATGACGAAGTCGATGCGCCATGGGTTGAGCACCTTGGTGTTGTTGAAGGAGTAGTCCACGTTGAGTTTGCCGTCCACGATGCTCTGGTTGGCGAAGTGGTTGCTGACGCTGTAGCCGAAATCGAATCCTACGTAGCCGACGCGTCCCTCTTTGTGATAGAAGGCGAAGTGGATGGGCACGATGATGGATGACTCTCCCAGGCTGCTTTCGCGATAGAGGGCGTGGGTGACGCTGACGGTGTCGAGCAGGCCGGTGGCCTCGTTATATTTGAGGTTGTGGCTGAAGGTATGGTTAGTGACGCGCACTCCGATGCCCGACTCAAAGTCGATGCGCTTGGTGAGCGGGTAGTCGAAGTGGATGTTGGCGCCGAGGTTGAGTCCGCTGCGGATGTTGCAGATGTCCTCATAGTGGTCGATTCGGGAGTGGGCGGCATAGCCTACATAGGGGTCGACGCTGAAGCTGAATCCGCGGCCATAGTTGGCCTCACGGGCTTCCCGGCGGGCTTTCTTCTCGGCGGCCTGCTGGTCCTTGATGGCCTTCTCGTTGGCTCTCTCTATCTTGGCCTGTTCTTTCTCAATGCGCTCCTGTTCTTTGGCAGCTTCCTTGGCGGCCTTTTCAGCCTCGGCCTGCTGGATTTGGAGCTGCTGCTGATATTGGGCGGTGGTGTCAACCACCTGGGCTTTTGCGATACCTGCTGAGAGCATTATCGCAGCCATGGCAATAAATAGTCTCTTCATAATATATGGTTTTTTTGTACGTGTTTTCTCTGTGTAATGCTAATGGCCGAAATCGGTGAGGAACTTGATGCGCATGAGGCGTATCTCGTCGCGGGTATAGTCGGGGTCGTCTTCAAACTCGTCGTAGGCGTCCTGGAGCGATCCGCCTTCAGATTCGCGCCAATACTCCATGAGTTCTTCTTGGTGGTCTTCTTCGATGGTCTCGTTGATGTAGTAGTCGATGTTGAGCTTAGCGCCGGAGGAGATGATGTGCTCCATCTCGGTGAGCAGTTCGTCCATGGTGAGGCCTTTGCCGCGGGCGATGTCTTCGAAGGACATGCGCTTGTCGATGGCTTTGATGATGTATACCTTGATGCCCGACTTGTTGACCTGCGAGCGGATGACGATGTCTTGTGGACGCTCTATCTCATTGTCTTCTACGTAGCGGCGGATGAGGTCTACGAAGGGTTCGCCGTATTTCTGGGCTTTGTTGATGCCTACGCCGGTGCAGCGCGAGAGCTCTTCGGTGTTGCAGGGGTACTGGATGGTCATGTCTTTGAGCGAGCGCTCTTCGAAGATGACGTACATGGGCAGCTTTTCTTTGGAGGCTATGCTGCGCAAGAGCCCTTTGAGCTGTATGTAGAGGGCCTCGTCGCCTGCGGTGGCTGAGCCTCCTGTTGGTGCCGGCATCTCGTCGTCATCGTCTTCGGTGAAGGCGCCGGAGTAGTCGTGGTCGACGCTTACGCTGATGGGGTAGGGCTTTTTGAGGAACTTGGTGCCGGCAGGGGTGGCCTTTATTACGCCGAACTGCTCTATCTCTTTCACCAAGAGTCCGTCGAAGATGCCTTGGCGGATGACGGCTTTCCAGTATAGGTCGTTGTGGTCTTTGCCGGCGCCGAACTGCTCGAGCTGGTCGTGCTTGTAGAGCTTGCTGTTGGCGTTGTGGCGGCCTACGATGACGTCCACGATCTCTTTGATCTTGAGCGACTGCTTGGCGGCCACTACGGTCTCGATCACGAGGCCCATCTCTTCTTTGGCCTCTACGCGAGGCTTGGGGTGCAGGCAGTTGTCGCAGTTGCCGCAGTTGTCTTCGGGGTAGTCTTCGCCGAAATAGTGGAGTATGCTTTTGCGGCGGCAGGCTGAGGATTCGGCATAGGAGGCCATCTCTTGCACAAGCTGGCTGGCCATCTCTTGCTCGGTGACGTTCTTGTCGGTGAAGAACTTATACATGTGCTCGATGTCCTGCTCGGAGTAGAAGGCCAGGCACTTGCCTTCGCCTCCGTCGCGGCCGGCACGGCCGGTCTCTTGGTAGTAGCCTTCGAGGCTCTTGGGTATGTCGTAATGGATAACGAAGCGTACGTCGGGTTTGTCGATGCCCATGCCGAAGGCGATGGTGGCCACGATGACGTCGACCTCTTCCATAAGGAACTTGTCCTGGTTTTCGGAGCGTACCTTGGAGTCGAGTCCGGCGTGGTAGGGCAAGGCCTTGATGCCATTGATGCGCAGCAGGTCTGCAAGGTCTTCTACGCGCTTGCGCGTTAGGCAATAAATGATGCCAGACTTGCCTTCGTTCTCTTTGATGAATTTGATTATCTCCTTGTGGAGGAGCATGGCATCCGAGGGCTTGTGGCGCACCTCGTAGTAGAGGTTGGGGCGGTTGAACGAGGAAACAAAGATCTTGGCGTTCTCCATGTGGAGGTTCCTGATGATGTCCTGTTGAACCTTAGGCGTGGCCGATGCGGTGAGGGTGAGTATCGGCACGTGGGAGTTGATATTGTCAATGGCGGTGCGGAGGCGGCGGTATTCGGGACGGAAGTCGTGGCCCCATTCAGAGATGCAGTGGGCCTCGTCGATGGCGAAGAAAGAGATAGGAAGGGTTTTGAGAAACTCTACGGTTTCCTCTTTGGAGAGGGTTTCGGGGGCTACATAGAGGAGTTTGGTGCCGTTGCTGGCGAGGTCTTCTTTGACCTCGAGTACCTGCTGCTTGTTGAGCGACGAGTTGAGGAAGTGGGCCACGCACTGGCTGCCGGCGTTGAAGCGCACGGCGTCCACCTGGTTCTTCATCAGCGCGATGAGGGGCGACACCACGATGGCGGTGCCCGTGCTCATCATAGCAGGGAGTTGGTAGCACATGGACTTTCCACCACCGGTGGGCATAATCACGAAGGTGTCGTTGCCTTCGAGGATGCTGCGGATGATGGCCTCTTGGTTGTCCTTAAAGTTGTCAAATCCGAAGAATTCCTTCAGTTTAGCACGTAGGTCTACCATTATTTTTCAGTTTTAGTCAATTATATAGTCTCTAGTTTCGAAAAAAAGACGTAACTTTGCAGCGCTAATTTGAACGGACAGGTGTGCCGTTTGGCTCAATAGTTCAGTCAGTTCTGCAGAGCACCTTTCGATTTTCAAAGTTAGCAATAATTATTGAAACTGCCAAATTATTTTTGCGTTGAAAACTAGAGAAGAAATAAAAAATATTGCTATTCAGGTAATTGCTGATGAGAAAAAAGCTATCGAAAAGATGGCTGGCCGTATTGACAATAGTTTCTGCGAGGCTGTAGAAACCTTGTTTTTGGCCTCTGGACGCGCAATTGTGACAGGTATTGGAAAGAGCGCCAATATTGCCACAAAGATAGTCTCAACCCTCAATTCTACGGGCACTCCCGCCATCTTTATGCATGCTGCCGACGCTATTCATGGCGACTTGGGCATGATCCAGCCCGAAGATGTTGTAATATGCATCTCCAAAAGCGGCAATACCCCCGAGATTAAGGTGCTGGTGCCGCTGATCAAGAATTTTGGCAACAAGCTCATCGCCATAGTAGGCAATACCGATTCATACCTGGCCCGCGAGGCCGATATCGTGCTAGACACTACGGTGGACCACGAGGCCTGCCCCAACAATCTGGCGCCTACTAGCAGCACTACGGCACAGCTCGTCATGGGCGACGCCCTCGCAGTAGCCTTGATAGAGTGCCGCAACTTCACTGCACAGGATTTTGCCCGCTTCCATCCCGGCGGCGCACTGGGCAAGCAGCTCTATATGCGCGTGGCCGACCTATATGTGCAGAACGAGAAGCCACAGGTGCCTCCTACCGCAACGATACGCGACACCATCCTTGAGATGACCTCTAAGCGGCTGGGCTGCGCCGTGGTGGTAGAGAACAATCGTCCGGCAGGCATCATCACCGATGGCGACCTGCGCCGCATGATGAAGGGCAACGAGACCTTCGGCCACCTTACTGCTGGCGACATCATGTCGCGCTCGCCTAAGCATATTGTTGATACTGAATATGCAGTGAATGCCCTGCACCTGATGCGCACCAATTCGATCACCCAGCTGATAGTTACCTCGGCCGACGGCACTTACTTAGGAGTGCTGCACCTGCACGACATCCTCAGAGAGGGCATTATCTAGCCAAAAAGTAGACTTATGGAACTAAGAACCGAAAATATTGTCAAGAAATATCACAGCCGCACCGTGGTGAACAGCGTGAACGTGAGTGTGAAGCAGGGCGAGATAGTGGGTCTGCTAGGGCCCAACGGCGCCGGCAAGACCACCACATTCTATATGATCGTGGGCATTATCAAACCTTTCAGCGGGCGAGTGTTCCTAGACGATAGGGAGATTACCGAGATGCCTATGTACCAGCGCGCAAAGCTCGGCGTGGGCTATCTGGCCCAAGAGGCATCAGTGTTTCGCCAGCTGAGCGTGGAGGACAATATCTACTCCATACTCCAGTTCAGAAAAGACCTCGACAAGCAGGCCCGATTGGAAAAGCTGGAGAGCCTCATCAAAGAATTCAGCCTAGAGAAGATACGCAAGTCTAAGGGCATACAGCTCTCAGGAGGCGAGCGCCGCCGCACCGAGATAGCCCGCGCCCTGGCCAACGACCCCAGCTTCCTGCTGCTCGACGAGCCTTTCGCCGGCGTAGACCCTATTGCCGTGCAGGACATCCAAGACATTGTGGCCCACCTCAAGGAACGCAATATCGGCATCCTGATCACCGACCACAACGTCAACGAGACCCTCCGCATCACCGACCGCGCCTATCTGCTCTACGAAGGTTCGGTGCTCCACCACGGCATACCTGAGGATATGGCCAACGACCCCGACGTGAGGGAGAAATACCTGGGTCGCGACTTCGAATGGCGAGGCCGCAAGCAGACCAAGGCCCTCGGCGAACAAACAGAACAATAGCGGCTATGACCGTGATGGCCAACAGCGAGATGCCAGCCTCGGCGATGAGCGCTCTGATGCGCTACGCCGAGGCTGTGCCATTCCATGTGCCAGGCTTTGCCTACCCCCATTTGGCCGGCCACGCAGACCTCTTTGCCACTCCCGGCAGCGAGTGGGTGGTGGCACCCAATATGCCCCAGCAGTATAGGCAGGCGCTTAGCCAGAGAGGCATCCCATGGATAGAAGGAACAGTCGAAGTGGGAGCCGACACAGCCACCCTGGGAGCCTACAATGTGGCTGTCGGCGACAGCCTGATGATAGGCAATCTAGAGCGTATAGACCCCGAGGTGAGGCGCCGCCACAAGCATCAGGCAGTGGCCGTGAAGCAGGGCATGTGCCGCTGCGCAGCATTGATTCTCGACCGCAGCCATGTCATTACCTCCGATGGCGGAGTGGCCAAGGCGCTGGCAGCGTCCGGAGTGGGATGCCTGCTGGTAGAGTCCGATCCTATTCAGTTGCCAGGCTATAGGAGCGGATGTTTTGGCGGCTGCTGCGGCATCCGGGGGAAAAGATTGTTCTTGGTAGGTTCGCTGCGTCATCATCCACAAGGCCAAGCAATACGCAGCTATGTGGCCCAGACACATATCGCTGAGATAGTGGAACTTTACGACGGTCCCCTCTGCGATGTAGGCAGCCTCTTCTTCTTTTAGAGCAACGATTGAGCCGACAACTACTAAACAACCCCAATAGACAATAAGTAAATAAAACACAGTCCTAAAACAAGCCAGAGTGAAATTTTTTTTAGCCTCCGCATACTAAATATTGAAAAAAAACGTAGAAAAATTTTGCTGGTTTCAAAAAAAGTAGTACTTTTGCACTCGAATTGATGTCGAACAAAAACCTAAAACTATAGAGAAAGACTATTATCAGTTCTTAACCAAAATCATAGGAGGATCTATGAACGTACAAATTGAAAACCTGTCGGATATCGAGTTGATCCAGGGTTATAGAGATGGTAATTACGCCTGCTTCGAGGCACTATTGGAAAGATACCAGACCAAGGTATACGGCTATATCTTTTCAGTTGTCAAGGACAAAGACGTGGCTGATGATATCTTTCAAGACACATTCTTCAAAGTGATTGTAACCATCAATTCTGGCCAGTACAAGGATGAAAATAAGTTCATCCACTGGGTGATGAGAATATCCCACAACCTGATTGTAGACTACTTCCGCCGCGGCAACAAGATGCCCATGGTGCCCAATCGTCCAGACTGCGACGTGATAGAGACGCTCAAGATTCAAGACGAGAACGTCGAGCGCCAGATTATTCGCAAGCAGACCAATCAGAATATCCGCAAACTCATCAAGATGCTGCCCCCAGAGCAGCGCCGCGTAGTGATTCTGCGCCACTATGGCAAGTGCGACTTCAAGGACATTGCCGCCCGCACAGGCGTGAGCATCAATACCGCTCTCGGCCGTATGCGCTATGCAATCATCAACCTTCGCCGCCTCGCTAAAGAAAACAATATCTACATAGAACTATAACAGTCCCCCATGAACATTCTCCTTCTTGGCTCTGGCGGTCGCGAACATGCCATCGCCTACAAGATCGCTCAAAGCGACAACTGTACCCACCTCTTTGTGGCACCAGGCAATGCCGGCACCACCAACCTCAACGGCCGTTCCTCCAACGTAGCCCTCGACAATGCCGACTTCGACGCCATCCGCGATTTCGTGCTCCAGCACGAAGTCCGCATGGTAGTGGTAGGCCCAGAGGCCCCGCTGGTGGCAGGCATCGCAGACTATTTCCACAACGAGCCATCGCTCAAAGAGGTGATGATCATCGGCCCATCCAAAGAAGGCGCCACCCTCGAAGGCAGCAAAGACTACGCCAAAGCCTTCATGCAGCGCCACAATATCCCCACCGCCCAGTATCGCACCTTCACCAAAGACACCGTTGAAGAAGGCTGCCGATTCCTCGAGACCCTCAAGGCACCCTACGTGCTCAAGGCCGACGGCCTGGCCGCAGGCAAAGGCGTGCTGATCCTCGACAGCCTTGACGAGGCCAAGCAGGAGCTCCACGCCATGCTCGAAGACGCCAAGTTCGGAGACGCCTCCAGCCGCGTAGTCATAGAAGAATACCTGAGCGGCATCGAACTCTCAGTATTCGTGCTTACCGACGGCCACAGCTACCTGCTGCTCCCTTCAGCCAAAGACTACAAGCGCATCGGCGAAGGCGACACCGGCCTCAACACCGGCGGCATGGGCTCCATCAGCCCAGTGCCCTTTGCCGACGAGGCCTTCCTCCAGAAAGTAGAAGAGCGCATCGTGGCACCCACCGTCAAGGGCCTCGAGCAAGAGAATATCGACTATAAGGGATTCATCTTCGTAGGCCTGATGAACTGCGGCGGCGACCCCTACGTGATAGAATACAACGTCCGCATGGGCGACCCCGAGACCGAGAGCGTATTCCCACGCATCAAGAGCGACGTGGTAGCCCTCTTCGAGCATACCTATCGCAGCACCCTGGGCCAGACCGCCCTCGAGATAGACCCCCGCACCGCAGCCTGCGTGATGATGGTGGCTGGCGGCTACCCCGAGCACTACGAGAAAGGCAACGAGATCACCGGAATGGAGCAGGTACAAGGCAGCCTCATCTTCCATGCCGGCACCAAGCTCAGCGGCGACAAAGTGCTCACCAACGGCGGACGCGTGATGGCCATCACCTCCCTGGCCGACAGCCTTCCCGAGGCCCTCAAGCAAAGCTTTGCCAACGTAGAGAAGATCCAGTGGAAAGATAAATACTTCCGCCACGACATCGGCCAAGACCTCCTCAAATACCTATAGGCGGCCACGACCAACGAGATATTTTTCTAGAAAGCCTCCCATAGCAGAGGCTTTTTTTGTTGTTTATTATCCTCAGCCGCTCGCAGAGCAAATCCATTTACACCGAATCGACCGAATGAACCGAATCCGCGGGAGGCCAAGAGTCCTGATTTGAGTTGCTGAGTGGTTTGAAGTAATTGCGCGCTAACACTTCATTCCACTAGTACACTTGTACTCTCGGCCACTCGCCGAAGCCACGCGATCGCAGCGACAGCGTTTTCGCGTCCTTCGCCCACCTTCAAACAGTGATAGACTTTTAACCTTTCACTCTTCGCGGGAGATTTGCAAGTCTGTTCGGCCTAAGGGAGTTCAATGAGTGGGGTTTCTGCGGGATATGGCATCGGAGTTGATACGGAGATTACTCGGAGATTAGTCAGAGGAATCAAGGGGTGGCCTACAAGCCGCTTGACGGTATCGGTGATCATGGTGTCTTCGGCATCCTTGATGGCGGCCAGGAATTGTTCTGCCTGCTGATGGTTGTTGCAGAATATAGGCAATAGCTCTTTGATGATTTCGGCATTCTCGGCCGCCACTGTGCAGTATGGCCACCTCTTGCCCAGCTTCAGTTTGAATGTTTGAGGGGGCTTATTTGGGGTCGTGGGTCTGGTAGACGAGGGTGATGCCGCCTTGGGAGTGTATGGTGAAGCTGCCGCCCATGGAGGCGTTGAGGGTGCCTGGCCAGAGGTTGGTGAAATGGCGGCTGTCTACGTCCCAGCGCAGTCCGTGGCTGGTGGCCTTGGTGTTGTGTCCTAGGGTGAAGAGGGATACTTGCTGGGCGTGGAAGCTCTCGAATTGTGTAGTGGAGGCTACTGGGGTGAAGGTGCCGTAGTCGCTCACCATGCGGAGGCTTGCCTGGGGGTAGCGGGCTGCATATTCGCAGAGCACGCCTACATTGCCCAGGGTGTGGTCTTCGCGCAGGCCTGTGGCGCCGAGGTAGGTGATGTCGTGCCAGCCTTGTTCGATGCAGTGGCGTGTGGCCTTGGCTAGGTCGTTGGTGTTCTGCTCGGGTATCTGGATGAAGTCTTTGCAGCGGGCTCTGAGGGCGGGGGTTATGGAGTCGCCGTCGCCGATTACGGTAATGGCCATATCGTGGCGGTAGAGGCTGCTGCTGAGCAGCTTCTCGATGGCGCCGTCGCAGCATACGATGTGTTCGGCTTCTTGCAGTATTGTTGTGGGGATTTGGGCTGTGGGGAATTCGCCGTTGGCGAGTACTGCTACTTTCATATCGCTATCTTTTGTGGGTGTGGTATTCTCGTTTCCATCTTAGGTATCCCATTACGGCTATCACGCAGTATACCAGATACATTACGGCTGTGGGGTACATGCCTGTGATGAGGCTCATGACTACCATCACGGGCTCCACGATGATCCAGCAGATCCACTGCTGGTACCAGCCTCGGGCGAGCATGAACATGCCTATGATGTTGAGTGCTGCCGTGAATCCGTCGAGCCAGATGGCTTGGCTTTCTCCTAGCTTGTTGAGCACTATGGCCAGCAGTATGGTGAGTGCTGCTGTGGCGGCCAGGATGGGCAGCAGGGCACGGCGGGGCATGGTGCTGATGGGGGACTCTTCTTCTTTTTTGCTGCCTATGATTCCGCGCCAGCAGAGGATGCCGTAGACGGAGGCTCCCACGTAGTATACATTGATGGCGGCGTTGGCGTAGAGGTGCTGGCTGAAGAAGATGTAGATGTAGAATAGGGGCATCAGCAGTCCGAAGAACCAGAGCCAGGGGTGGGCTTTGTATTCGAGCAGCAGGTAGATGATGCCTACGATGGCTCCTAGGGCCTCGAAGAGGTTGATGTGGAGTCCGAAGAGGGTGATGGCGTAGTCGAGCATTTTTTTTGGGTGATAGGAAAAAGGAAAGGTGAAGGGTGTTGGTCCTTCACCTTTCGTTATGGATGATGTGTTTTTAGAATCTGTAGGCGAGACGGGCCATGCAGTTGATGCCTGGCTGCTGGAACCAGCCGCTGTGGTGCATGCTGCCGCCGTCGTACCAATCCTCGTCGCCGCACCATGCGCCTACGCGATAGTGGTTGTCGAGGATGTTGTTGACTACGAACTGGGCTTCGATCTGGTTGTTGTTCTTGAGATGCCAGGTGTAGGAGGCCTTGAAGTTGAGGAGGAAGTATGCATCCTGCTTGTAGCAGTCGCGTGAGGTGTTGTCGAGGTACATTGAGCCTACGTATTTGCCGATGAGCTGGAGCTTCATGTTCTTCATGGGGGTGAAGGTGGCGATGCAGGCGCCGATCAGGTCGGGGGAGTAGCTGAGGTTGGTGGTGGCGGTGATGGTGTCGGTAGTGCCGTCGTCGTTCATGTTGGTATAGGTGTAGTCGATGATCTTGTTGGTGGAGAGGGTGAGGTTGCCGTCGAGGTGGAACCACTTGGCGATCTCGTAGCCGGCTTCGAGTTCTACGCCGAGGCGGTAGCTCTTGTCGACGTTCTCTTTGATGGAGTATCCGCTAGAGGAAAGGCGTCCCATAGGGGTGAGCTGGTCTTTGTAGAGCATGGCGTAGCCGTTGGCGTGGAAGGCGAAGCGGTTGGCGACATACTGGTAGCCGAGCTCTATGTCGAGCATGGTCTCGGCCTTGATGGTGTCGGAGGCGCCGTCGTAGTTGGAGAGGAGCATGTCTTTGATGTCGGAGCGTGCTGGCTCGCGGCTGGTGAGGCCTGCCACGAGGTAGGTGCGCTGGCGGTCGTTGATGCGGTAGTTGAGGCCTGCCTTGGGGTTGAAGAATGGGTAGAACTCGTGGAAGTCCATGTTGAAGAGGTCGTCGGCATAGCCGCTGAGCTTGTAGTCTACAAGACGCAGCTGCATGTCGGCATAGATGTTGAGGTCGTTGTTGAAGTCGTAGGTCATCTTGGCATAGGTGGTTGCGTCGAGCTTCTTGCCGGTGTTACGATACCATTCGTATGGGTTTGTGTCGAAGCCTGCGGAGTCTTTGCACCAGAGCACGCTGCCGAAGTGGTTGCCGTCGTAGTAGAGCACCATTTCGCCCAGAGAGAGGGTGAGCTTGTCGCCGTTGTAGTTGGCTGATACGTTGCCGGTGTAGGCGCTGTTGAGCATCTCTTTGCGGGTGATGAAGTCGCTCTTGGTGGAGCCGCTGCCTTGGAGGGTGAGGTCGTATTTCTTGGCTTTCTTACCGGCCTTGTACTGCTCGTAGTATCCGTCGCCGTGGGTAAAGTCGGCTACTGCCTTGAGGCTCCAGTTCTCGGTGAGGAGGTAGCTCCAGTAGAGCTGATAGCGGCGCTGGTTGTAGTTGTCGCTCTCGTTGGGGTAGTAGTATGTGTTGCCGTTGGCGTCGTAGTATTCGCCGGCGCTGTTGTAGCGTGGGTTGAGGTTGAGCATGGAGGTGTCTTCGCCGTTCCAGGTGATGCCGGTGTGCTGGCTGCCGATGATGACGATGGCCTTGAGGAGGGAGCGCTCGCCATACTTGCTGGCGCTCATGAAGAGGCTCTGCTGGTCGGCCCAGCCGCCGCGCACGTAGCCGTCGGTGGTCTGGCCGGTGTAGTTCATATCGAAGCTGTAGCCTTTCTTATTGATGCCGGTACCTACGGCCATGCCGTATTGGCGGGTGTTCCAGCTGCCGAGGGAGATATTGGCCTCAGCATAGGGGTCGCACTGTGGATTGAGGGTCTGCATGCTGATGGCGCCGCCGAAGGCGGAACCGCCGTTGGCTGCTCCCACGCCGCGCTGGATCTGCATGCTCTGTGCCATGCCGCCGAGGTTAGGCACATTGTACCAGAACACGCCTTGGCTTTCGGCATCGTTGAGGGTTATGCCGTTGATGTTGACATTGATACGGGTGGCGTCGATGCCGCGAATGGTCATGGAGGTTTCGCCGAGCTTGCTGTTCTCTCCAGAGACTACTACAGAGGTCTGGGTCTCGAGCATGTAGGGGACGCTGATTTCGGTCTTGGCGTCGTCGAGCTGGTCTTTGCTGAGGTTGGTGGTGGTGAGTGGGGCTTTGTTGCTCACTCGAGAGTCGCGAATCAGTACTTCGTCGAGCACGCGCACGGTATCCTGTGCCATTGCAGAAACGCCGGTCATCATCGCCATTGCGGCCACGAGGGCCAATTTGGTAAAATGTTTAGACATGTGTTTTTTGTTTTTTAGATAAAACATTAAATAATTAACAAAAAACGGGAAATAAAACTATCGAAAAACTCTTTTTCCTACGCCGGCATTACCCGGATCAGGTTCAAGGGTATAATCTCAGCCACAACAAGTTGTAGCACCCCGTTTTCGTGATTCGTCTTGCGAATCATGATGCAAAGATACGACTTTTTTTGTAAATATTAAGAAAAAAAGCGGACTACCGATGGATAGTCCGCCTTTTGGGTCAGCGCCGCTAGGGGATGGGATGCTACTTATTGTAGGTGCTGTGCCATGTATGGCTGGGAGTAATATTGATGTAGTTGCTCTCGCCTTGGACGAGGTAGAAGATGGTGTCGAGTGTGTAGTTTCCGCCACCTCCTGTACGGAAGCCGCTGGTGGATATCTGCAATGCCACACAATCTTCTCTGGCCACTTCGGATAATGATCCTGAGGCCCACTCAATAGTGTCGCCATTGGTTATGACGGTGTCAATCTGGTGGCGTTCGGATCTCCACTTCCCGTTGGCTCCGGCGGTGTTCAGTTCGTAGGCTTCCAGGAAGTCGGAGCGCATCTTGGTGTTGTCGAAGGTGTAATGTATCTCGTAGCGGGTCTTATCCGTGCTGCAGCCGGCCGTCAGTATGGCGGCCAGCGCAACAATGGGAAGGAGTTTCTTTATCATGCCTCGGATTATTTTACGATGGTCATTTCGTTTACCAGATGTGTGGCTCCGGCATACTTGTCGATAATAAAGAGGCAGTAGCGGATGTCGAGGCTGATATTGCGGCAATAGTCGGGATCGAAGAGGAGGTCGCTCATGGTGCCTTCCCAGCAGCGGTCGAAGTTGATGCCTATCAGTCGGCCGTCGGCGTTGAGTACGGGGCTTCCTGAGTTGCCGCCTGTGGTGTGGTTGGTGGCGATGAAGGCTACAGGCATCTCACCCTTTTCGTTAGCGTAGCGGCCATAATCTTTCTTGTTGTAGAGTTCGTGGAGGCGTGGAGTAACTACGTAGTCGTAGATGTCGGGGTTTTCCTTCTGCATGATGCCTTCGAGGGTGCTGTAGGGCTTGTAGTATACGGCGTCGGCTGGGTGGAAGCCGGCTACCTTTCCGTAAGCAACGCGGAGGGTGAGGTTGGCATCGGGGAAGAAGTTGGAGTCGGGATACTGGGTCATCATGCCCTTGACGTAGATGCGCATGAGGCGGTTGATGTTCTGGTTGGCCTCCTTGTACTGGGCGCGCTTCTCGGCAGTGTAGATGTTGACATAGACGGTGCTGAAGAACTCCACGCCGGGGTCTTTCAGCAGTTTGGCGGCATCCTTTGCCTTGTACTGCTTGAAGAACTTCTCCACTGCTCCTTTCTGGTTGAGCATGGAGTTGTCGTAGATCTTGTTGAGGCCCTGCTCCATCTGGGCCTCGCTCATGTGATAGTAGGAGGCGAAGCCATTCTTGAACATGTACATGAAGGTCTCGACGAAGATGGCCTTGTCGACAACGGTGTGCTGGTCGAAGTCGGCGAAGTATTTGTCGTTGCTCTGGATGAATTTGGTGATGGCGGCCTGGGCCTCTTCTTCTTTGCCATTGATGCAGAGGTTGTAGATATTGTAGAGGTTGTGGGCGCGCGTCATGAAGTCGCTTGCCATGACAGCCTCGCTAAAGTAGGTCCATTCAAGATCGATAGGTGTGAGCTGCTGGTAGTTCTTGTGTAGGTCGGCCAACACGGTGGAATAGTCATAGTCGCGGATACGGAGGTTCTTGTATCTGTCGGCCCACTCTTGGAAGGCGATCTCCTGGAAGCGTTTCTGCTCAACGCCTTGGAGGCGTTTGATGCCGAGGGTTTCTCCCTGCCACTTCTTCCAGCCGTTGGCGATGGAGGCCACCTTGCTAGCGTATTTGAGTCGCTGTGCAGGACTTTGTTCCATGGCATTCTTATAGTGGCGCAGGCGAATGTCGCGCAGGGCGATGCGCACAGGGTTCTCTTTGTTGGCAGAGAGTTCCATCTGATCGGAGGTGACGTAGCGGCGTGTGGTGCCTGGATATCCGAACACGAAGGTGAAGTCGCCCTCTTTAACTCCTTGGAGTGAGATTTCGAGGTGCTTCAGGGGCTTGTAGGGCTGGTTGAACTTGCTGTAGGGTGCAGGTTTGTTGTCGCTGTCGGCGTAAACGCGGAACATGGAGAAGTCTCCAGTATGGCGGGGCCACATCCAGTTGTCGGTGTCGCCGCCAAACTTGCCAATATTTGAGGGAGGAGCGCCTACAAGGCGAACGTCGGTGAAAACTTCGTTGACATACATGAAGTACTGGTTGCCGTAGTAGAAGGGCTTTATAATTGCCTTGTAGTGGGTGCCTTTTGTGGCATGTTCGGTGATTTTGGCGATATTTTTGTCGATGATGAGCGTGCGGTCGCTCTCGGCAGTCTCAGGGGTGATGCCTTCGAGTACTTGGTCGGTCACGTCTTCCATTCTTACGAGGCGGGTTGCTGTGAGGCCTGGGCAGGGGAGTTCTTGCTCGCGGGTCATAGCCCAGAATCCGTTGGTGAGGTAGTCGTGCTCTACGGTGGAGTGGCTTGTAATATAGCTGTAGCCGCAATGATGGTTGGTGAGGAAGAGGCCTTCAGCGCTTACATACTCACCGGTGCAGCCTTGATTGAACAAGATGATTGCATCTTTGAGGCATGCATTGTTGATATCATAGATGTCTTTAGCGGTGATTCGCATGCCGGCCTTCTGCATAGCGGCTTCGTTCTTACCGAGGAGCATGGGGATCCACATGCCTTCGTCGGCGATTACTGGCAATGCGAGGAGTGCCAGCAAGGTCAAGGTAAAAATCTTTCTCATAATTTGATGTTTTCAAGTGTCTTTTTCATGGTGTTAATGACTCCTCTGGAGGTGTAGGTGGCACCAGCCACTGCGTCCACATCCTTGCTGAGGGCTTCTTTTGGGGTGAGGCCGTTCCAGGCGTTGAGCAGACCTCCTTTCTTCATGTGCTCTACATAGCCAGGGGTGTCCATATTGGGCAGCAGTATCACCTGTTTCACCTTCTTGTCGGTGCCGAATACTACCAGCAGGGGTGTTTCGCCTTTAAAGCCATTGATGCCGTCGCTGGCTGGCTTGGAATAGGCTGCATAGCCGATCACCTTGCCTTTGTTGTCGCTAACGGTGTAGAGATTCTTCTTCAAGGTAACCGACTGGGCAGTAGGGAAGGCAGGCTTGATGTCGTCTGGAACTGGCTGCGACTTTTGGGCGTTGCAGCCGGCAAAAGTGAAAGTTAAGGCTATTGCAATTAAAAGATTCTTCATGGTTGTGCTTTATTTGTTGAGGAGTTGTTGGGCTGCCTTATGGGCTTCGTCGAGAAGCGGATGGGTGCTTACTTCGCTGCCTACGGCATGCTTCATCCAGGATTGGGGGGTAAGACGGCCGACAGGATAGATACGGAGTATCTCGTCAGCGATGCACTTGCCCTTGATCTGCTGTTCGAGCTGGAATTGGATGATGTGGCCATAAGGATAGTTGGGCAGGTAGAGCGGCGAGTCGATCATGTGGCTGTAAATAGCCAGCAGGGGGCTGTCGTGTTCGCCGAGGACGGGTTCGAAATACTGGTTCCATACCTGCTGGGCAATAGCAATCACTTGGTCGCGCAGCTGTGCTGCGGTTGCCTCTGGATTTTCATAGAGCCATTTCCATGAATACATGTCTACGAGCGAAACTCCCATGATCTCGTAGCAGCCCCAGAAGATGTCGAGCGTGTTGAGGGCATCCTGATTAGGATCGGCTATGTGCATGCCGAGGAAGTCAAGGTCGCGGGTTTGGAAGATGAAGGCAAGTGCCTCGGTGAAGGCGGTGTTGGGCACTCCGCGGAGGGCGTAATAGTCTACGTTGTGCAGTGTGATGGTCTGCTCAACGTTGTGGCCAAACTCGTGTACAGCGATATTGTATCCTTTATAGTCCATGCCGTCGGCACCGATGCGTGTACGCAGGCGTGCATTGTCGCATTTCATCATAGATTCAAGTGCATGGCCAGCACCGCGAGAGGGGTCTACGGTCACGTTGGAACAGATGAATCGGTTGAAGTCGTCTTTGAATCCAAGCTGCTTGAGAATGGAGGGCATGCCTTTTTGAGCGAAAGCGTCTCGGTTTGGATAGAGGGCCTTGGTCTTGGAGGATAGGTCGTCCTCGTTTATGGCGCTTCTGGACTTGAAGCCGTCATACCAGATGTCGAATGGTTCGAGTTTGCGGCCTAGGCGCTGTTCTATCAGTGAGGCCACCTCTTTAATTTCAGGTGCACTGCAGAATTCGGTGAAGAGTTTCTCAATCTCGTCGTAGCTTACTTCCATGTCTTGGTTGAAAGCGCGGTCGATAGCGGTCTTATGAACGGGGCTGTATTTGTCGATCTGCTGCATGGCATGGAAGTTGTCGAGGAAGTACTGATAGCGGGTCAGCGGCTCGCTTTCGGCCTTGATTTCTTTGCCATTTTGAGATACGGCATTGGTGAAAGGATTCCATTCATACTGGTCGTTGTTGATGACGCATTCTGGGATGCTTTGGTCGATGATGCGCTTCATCACCTGATAAATCATGCGCTGTTTGGCAAGGCCCTCTTCGCCATCGCTATAGTGGGTCTTGAGTTCGTCTCTCAGCCCCCAGTGGGTGATGAGTGCCATGTCGGGGAATATCTGCTTGTTATCATTGTTGCGAAGATGCCCCATCATGATGTTGTAGTTGGAGATGTAGTTATCGGCAGCGGCCAGCTGGTTGGCTAAGATCTGGTTGCATGAAGCTGGGATGCGAGAGGTGAAGAGGTCGCCTAGGCGTGCATAGGCCCAGTCCAGGCTGGTCCACTGCTCGTTCATGGCATCCTTCTCCTCAAGGCTGTAGTTGGGGAAGTTTAGCACCGTTACGAAGGCAATCTTGTTGGCAAACATGTCGTCATCGAGATGTGCCGATGGGTCGAATCCGTTGAAGAGCTCATCGATAGGTTCAATGGGGTTGCCATCGTCTACATGGATGTGGAGTTTGAGGTCGGTGCCTATCTTGTTGTAGCAGCCCCACAGGCTTTCGAAGTTCTGTTGGAGTGTTTCTGCCAGTTTGAATCGGCTGGCGCTGTCGCCAACAAAATAGTCGTTGCAGAAGGCAACAAATTCGGCCGTGGTTCCGTCTTCGGCTCTCCACAGCGAGGCCACTTGCGGCACGCTGCGCTCAATCAGTGTAGCGCATTGTGGATATTTCTCGCTCAGCGATGAGATGGCCTTGTTGATGGTATTGGGGTCGATGTTGCTAGATTGCTCATCGTTTTTGCTACCGCAGCCTGCAATACTCAGGGCGATAATGGTCATCAAAAGCAGTCGTTTCATGATGGGTCTTATATTTTTTTTTGGTATTATAAAATCAATTCTGCGCATGAGGTCTCGGTCTCATAGAGTTTGAGCGAGTGTAGTCTCACATTTTCGGGGAACTCGGTGAGCAGTATCTTCGAGAAGTGGATAATAAGGTTCTCGGATGTGGGCTGCCAGTCGGTGATAATCAACTTAGTGTCCATGTCGGTAGGCAGCGGAGTGGTTCTTGACAGGACCAAGGCGTGGTCGAAAGGTTCCACAATCTTGTCGTTCACAATCTGCTTCAGCTGGTTGAAGTCTACCACCATTCCGTCTTTGGGCGATGCTTGGTCATCGAGAGGCTCGCCTTCCACAGTTACGAATAGGTGATAGGTATGGCCGTGAATATTGCGGCACTTACCGTCGTATCCGGTCAAGGCGTGGGCCATATCAAAGGAGAATTCCTTGGTGAGTCTCAGTTTCATTGTTTAAGGGATTTGTTGATTCCTGACTTCTCGATCTTGTCGAGAGCCATCTTCTTACTGATTTTGATTTTCGAACCCTTCGCACTCTTTGGAAGATCGAACATGATGTCGGTCATGATGCTTTCCATGATGCCCCTCAGGCCGCGTGCCCCAAGGTTGTATTCCACCGCCTTGTCTACGATGGCATCGAGAGCCCCTTTGTCGAATTCAAGTTCCACGTCATCCATCTTGAACAGTTCCTGATACTGCTTGGTGAGAGCATTTTTGGGTTCAGTCAAGATGCGGCGTAGGGCTGGCTTATCGAGCGGATTGAGGTAGGTCAACAACGGGAAACGTCCAATGAGTTCGGGTATCAGGCCAAACTTCTTAAGGTCCATCGGCAAAATGTATTGCAGCATGTTGTGGCGGTCGAGGTCTTCACGGGTCTTCGTGCCGCTGAATCCGATAGCGTTAGACTTGAGTCGGCTGGCAATATCGCGCTCTATGCCGTCGAATGCGCCGCCTGAGATGAAGAGTATATTGCGGGTGTTCACCTGTATCATTTTCTGTTCTGGGTGCTTGCGTCCGCCCTGAGGAGGTACGTTTACCACGGCGCCTTCGAGCAGTTTGAGCATGGCCTGCTGCACGCCTTCGCCCGATACGTCTCGGGTGATGGAGGGGTTGTCCCCTTTGCGGGCTATCTTGTCTATTTCGTCGATGAATACGATGCCGCGTTCGGCTGCTGCTACGTCGTAGTCGGCTGCCTGAAGCAGCCTTACTAGCACATTCTCCACATCGTCGCCCACATAGCCGGCCTCGGTGAGGGTGGTGGCATCGGCGATGCAGAATGGCACGTCGAGTATCTTGGCGATAGTACGCGCCATGAGTGTCTTTCCGGTTCCGGTTTCACCCACGATCACGATATTGGACTTCTCTATCTCCACATCGTTCTTGTCATTGTGGGTCTCATAGTATTTGAGCCTTTTGTAGTGATTGTACACGGCCACAGAAAGCACTCTCTTGGCATTGTCCTGACCGATTATATATTGATCGAGGTGCGCCTTGATTTCTTCTGGTGTTGGTATATTTTGGGTGGTTCTACTTTTCTTAGAGGTTTGTTGGTCATGCTCTTTGAAGATGTTTACTGCTGCGTCTACGCAGTCCTGGCAGATGAGGCCAGAGAGTCCCTCTAGAAGGATTCCTGCTTCTTGTTCGGGACGTCCGCAGAATGAGCAGTGGCGATGTGAGTTGTTACGGGTTGCCATAAGTTATAATAATTGGTTTCGGTCAGCGTCTTGACGAATAAAAATGAATAGCAGTATGGTGAATGCCAATAATGACGATCCTCCATAGCTGAAGAAGGGTAGCGGGATGCCGATTACCGGCAGCAGTCCTAGCACCATGCCTATATTAATCAGCACATGCATAAAGAGGATGCTTGCCACCGAATACCCATAGAATCGGCTATAGGTGCTGCGTTGCCTTTCGGCCATGGCGATGATCCTCATCAGCAGTGCCATGTAGAGTATGATCAAGGTGGTGCTGCCAACGAATCCCCACTCTTCTCCCACGGTGCAGAAGATAAAGTCGGTTTCCTGTTCGGGCACGAAATCGGCCTTGGTAATGGTGCCGGCCAGGAATCCCTTGCCAAGGAATCCTCCCGACCCGATGGCTATCTTGGATTGGTGCACGTTGTAGCCTGCCCCTTTGATATCTTCGGTCTTGCCTAGCAGCACGTCGATGCGTTCACGCTGGTGTGACTGAAGGACGTTGTTGAAGGCGAAGTCTACCGACAGCGTAAAGAGCGTGCACACCACAAAGAATCCTATTGTCTTCATCCAGTCTTTGCGAGTGCGTTTGTTCAGCCAAACAAACAGATACAGCGCGCAGCAGGCAGCGATGAGGGCTATCATCACCCAGTTATTGACCAATAGGGCCAGCACAAAGAGTACAATAACCACCGCACCAAGTATCAGCACATAGTGGGTGAGGCCTTCGCGGAACATAGGGAATACGAAACCGGCAAACACCATGGCCGATCCCGTATCGTCCTGCATCAGAATGAGCAATGCAGGTATGCCCAGTATGGCGAGCGCCCAAAACCATGTCTTGGGTTTGGAGGTGTCTAGATCTATGGCACTCATGTATTTCGATAGCGCCAAGGCCGTGGCAAATTTAGCAAACTCCGCCGGCTGGAACTTAAAGAAGCCAAAGTTTATCCAGCCTTTTCCGCCATTGACCACCTGGCCTATAAAGAGGGTGACGACTAGCAGTCCTAGCACCACCACATATATGGCATAAGAGGTGTTGGAGAATAGCCGCGGCTCTATCATGAGTATGGAAAAAGCAAGCATGGCGGCCAATGCTATCCAGATAATCTGTTTGCCATGTTGGCAGCTAAGGTCGAAGATGGAGGCATGCAGCTCGTCGTAGCATGCGGCATAGATATTCACCCAGCCAAAAAGGATGATGGCTATATAAAGGGCTATGGTTACGCCGTCGTATTTCTTTTTCTCGCTGTTCTGCATGGCTGATGGCTATTTCTTTTTAGGTTTTACGTATCTCACCAGGGGGAGCCTCTGGCATGGAGCGGCTTCCATGTAGGTACGCTCAAATTCTGTTCGCTTCACTTCGCCTCTGATATATTTCTCGATCACCAGACTGGCAATAGGTGCTGCCCACACGCCGCCGGCGCCAGCGTTCTCTACGTATACTGCTACGGCTATCTTAGGATTGTTCATAGGGGCAAAGCATACAAATACCGAATGGTCTATGCCCTTGTTCTGTGCCGTTCCGGTCTTGCCGCAGATGTCAATGTCTTCAATGTTGGCGCGGTGGGCCGTTCCTCCAGCGGTGTGCACCACGTCATACATGCCTCGGGCGGCAATGTCGAAGTATTTGCTCTGTATGCCTAGGTCGTGGCGCTGCTTGAACTCTTCGCGTGTCAGCGAGTCTGGACCATAGTATTTCACCACGTGGGGCGTATAGTAGTATCCGCGGTTGGCCACGATGCAGGCTAGGTTGGCCATCTGCAGTGGCACTACCGTCACCTCGCCTTGCCCGATACTGTTGGAATAGATCGTTGAGAAGGCCCACTTGCCTTCGCCGTACCACTTGTTGTAGAAGGCGGTGTCAGGAATAAAGCCTTTCGACACATTGGGCAGGTCTATGGGCAGTTTCTGGCCAAATCCGAACCGCAGCATATAGTCGTGCCATATGGTGAGGCCATACTGGCTGTCCTTGTATATGCTTTTGAACTTTCCTTGCTGTATGATGCGTTTGTAGGTGTAGTAGAAGTAGGGGTTGCACGACATCTTGATGGCCTCCTGTACCGACCGCGCGCTTGGGTGATTGTGGCAGCCTACTAGGCTCTTGTCGCATGGGAATCCAGTGCCAGGGTCTATCACTCCCAGTTCAAGGCCTATCATCGATTGTGCCACTTTGAAGATCGATCCTGGAGGATATGCTGCCTGCAATGCTCGGTTGAAGAGCGGCTTGGCTATGTCTTCCGACAGTATCTGATAGTTGGCACCTCTTACTCGGCCCACCAGCAGGTTGGGATCATAGCAGGGAGCCGACACCAGGGCTAGCACTTCGCCAGTAGATGGCTCTATGGCCACCACGCAGCCGCGCTTGTTGGCCATCAGCTTCTCGGCATATTCCTGCAAGTCGGCATCTAGGGTGGTATAGAGGTTGCTTCCGGCTACGGGCAGCGTGTCGAAAAGTCCGTTCTGGTATGAGCCTATCTCGCGGTTGTGCACGTCCACATGCACTACCTTCTTGCCTTTGATGCCGCGAAGCTCCTTCTCATACGCCGCCTCCAATCCGCTTTTGCCTATGTAGTCGCCACGCTTGTAGTAGGGGTCCTTCTCTAGGTCGTTTTCGTTCACCTCGCCCACATAGCCCAACACGTGGGCTGCAATAGGCCGGTCGTATATCCTCAGCGTGCGCTGCTGCAGATAAAAGCCTTTGAATTTGTAGAGCGAACTCTCCCATGCGGCTTTCTCCTGCATCGATATCTGCTTCATGAAGATCGATGCCGAATAGGTGGAGTAGGTGCGGGCCTTCTTCATCCTCTCATCGAATTCCTCGCGGCTTATGCCTACCTTTTTGCAGAAATAGTTCGTGTCCAAGCCTTTCACCATGCGGGGTATCACCATCAGGTCGAATACCGCCTCGTTGTGCACCATCAGTTCTCCGTTGCGGTCATATATGTAGCCGCGTGCTGGGAACTGGGTAAGGTTTCTCAATGCCTGCTTGTTTGCCAGCTCTTTGTATTCCTGGTCGAAGATCTGAAGCATGGCCAGCCTGAAGATAAACACCGCCCCTACCACAGCAAAGATGATCTTCACGATGGTGGCACGCTGATGGTATTGGGCGCTGTTTTTGGGCATCTTTTTCGGTCCTTTTTTTACGGATTATTACTCTTTAACTCAAGAAATCCTTTTTTATTGTGGTATATTATTAATAATGGGTCTGGAGATTCCTCATCACTTCCCTTCTCGGCTGAAGCGTGTAGCCTATATATCTTTGCCGTTTGGGATCTATGGTGTTGAAGTAGTCTAGCTCTTTTCTCAGTCGTTCGCGCAGAGAGCCGCTCATCGATAGGGCTGCGCTGTCCGACTCTCGACCCATCAGACAAGCAGCCTTGTACATGATGTTAGGGTCTTGGATGCAGCTCCACGGAATCTCTTCCATCGTTTTTGCCAGCAGGTCTCTCCCTTTGTCGGCGTCGCCTTGGTCCATCAGGTTCTCTGCCACCAGCAGCATGTCTTTGTAGTACTGCTCTAGGAATCGGCCCGAGACCTCGTCTACGTATACCCCCTCCATCTTTCTCCAGCCCAGGTCGTTCATGGCGTGTCTGTAGGCCTCCTGCGCCAGCACGCTGTCGCAGCCTTCGGGCACTATCCTATAGCCGAATCCGCTCAGGCCCAGCATCCCTTCAAAGTATTGTGCAGAGCTGTTGTAGGCGTAATGGGTCAGATATATAGGCCTTGTCTCTATTTCGGCGTATACTTTCTCCAGCATGCGTCGAGTGCCGCCCATCAGCGAGATGTTCCTCACCTCCACGTCGGTGCGGAATCCCTCTACCTCTTGGGCATACCACAGTGGGAATGTGTCGTTGTCGCCGGCGGTGAGCAGCAGGGCGCCCTGGTCGCAGCTGTTCAGTATATTGTGTGCGGTGTCAGCGGCCAGGTATCTGCGGCTGCGGTCGTGGTCGTCATAGTTCTGCCAGCCCATCAGCGCCGGTATCAGCA
This sequence comes from Bacteroidales bacterium, assembly GCA_024400415.1. Classification (GTDB taxonomy): domain Bacteria; phylum Bacteroidota; class Bacteroidia; order Bacteroidales; family P3; genus Colimorpha. Next base: position 33,213 of record JAKSMS010000018.1, read on the forward strand.
GCAGGGTGTAGGGCAGGCATTTCCCCCATTTTTCGGCCAGCGTTGCCGCCCCTATCCCTATCCATATCGCAAAGGCATAGAACGAGAGCACGTAGGCATAGTCTCGCTCCCTCGGCTCGTAGCAGGGGTGGTTGAGGTACAGGTTCAGTATCAGGCCGCCCATCAAGAATAGCGCCATCACCATCCAGAACCCCCTCCTCGATAGCCTACGGTGGCTTAGCATGCCTATCAGCCCCAGTAGCAGCGGCAGCATAAAGTATCGGTTATGGCCTTTGCGGGGCAGGCTCTCGGGCATCTTGGCCGCGGTGCCTACAATCGGCCTGTCAATGAAGGGTATGCCCGTTATGCATTGTCCGTTCATCATGGAGCCGTAGCCTTGCCGGTCGTTATAGCGCCCGCCAAAGTTCCACATCAGGTAGCGCCCATACATATACCATATCTGGTACGAGGCCAGGTATTCCCAGTCTCCCCCTTTGCTGGCCCAGGTCTGGCTGTATTCGTCGTCGTGCCTGTGGTGCCGCCATCTGCGCGGCCATAGGGGAGCCTTCTCGTATTGGTCTCGAGCCATGTAGTGCTTCATGCCCTCCCAGGTCGACGGATTCCCCTGATTGATGGCAGGATGGGCATTAGCCCTAATAGGTATGATCAGGTATGGCGTGAGCCCTAGCGCAAAGAGCAGCAGCGCCAAGGGTATCAGCTTCTTCAGCTGGCTCCATTCTTTTCGTTTGGCTGTCAGGTATATCAGCAGCAAGGCTGGAGTGGCGAGCAGCGACAGCTGGTGCACGCATACCGAGAGGCCTAGCAGCAATGCCGTCAGCAGTATCCATCTTCCGGCCCGTTGCCGGTCTTCGTCTGTGGCCCATCTCAGCATGGCCCATATCATGGCGGCCGACATCGCCATCGAGAGGCTGTATACCTCGCTCTCCACAGCCGAGAACCACGCTGTGTCGCACAGCATGTAGCATCCGGCACCTATTGCCGCCCCCAACAGAGGCCGCCTGCTGTGTCGCAGCAGTAAGGCCAGACTCCAGAACAGCATCATCACCGCCACACCGCCAGCCACAGCCGAGAGGGCATTGCTCCACCACGCCACCCGTGCCGTATTGCCAAAGGCCAACAGAGTGAACAGGTGCGCCAGCAGTTGGTAGAAAGGCGCTCCTGGCGGGTGCCCAACCCCTAGTCCGTACGATGTGGCTATGAATTCGCCGCAGTCCCAAAAGCTCACGTCGGGCTCCAGGGTGAGCAGATACAGCCCTGTGGCTGCCGCACCCATCATCCACCCCATCCATCTGGTCTGCCGGCGCTTATCCATAGCCCTACCAGTTCACCACCGATTTATTAAACACATCTTCTGCCAGTTCGGTCACTATCTGGCCCACCAGGCTGTTCTCCACCGACGAGAAGTCTTGAGAGGCGTTGTAGTCCTTGTATCGCGAAAACGACTGCTCGAAGTCAGCCTTAGGGTCCGCCTCGTTCACGAACTTCACCTTGATGGTGATCGTGAAGCGGTTCATGGCCGCCTCATCCTGGCTCGATACGGTAGCAGTGCGGGTAGAATAGCCCGTAATCTCGCCCGACACCTGCAGGTCCCCGTCAGCGTTCACCACGTTGAGGCTCGTCTGCGAAGCGTATAGGTTCCTCAGCTCGTCGGTCAGCTTTTGGCTCAGCTGAGGGTTCACCGTCGAGGCATAGTTGGGGAAGGCAGCCACCGATATCGTCTTAGCCTCGGGAGGGATAGAGGCGCCTGTGAAGCTGTAGCCCCCCTTGCAGCCAGCCAGCAGTACTGCAAGCAAAGGCAAGAGCCAAATCAACAGCCCTGCCATTTTGCGGTATTTCAGTCTTGCAGCCATCTACCAGTTTCGTGAGTTCTCGTCCAAGTGCTGTTCGTCCTCGAGCTGCCAGATCATGAAGGAAGCCTGCTGCTCCATATAGTTTAGCACACCCAGCTTGATCTGCAAATCGTTCACCTCGCTCAGTTCGGTAATGATAGCATCAATTTTCTCTTTAAAGTTGTTATCCATGATTCAATAATTTAATTTTTTTGTTTTTAGAAATAGAGCTCCCAGTCATTATTTAACAAGTCACACAATAACTTCACATCCGAAATAGGAAATAGTTGACGATGCAAAGATACAAAAAAAACTGGATTCCGCAATATTTTTCATACAGAAAAAACCATATTTCATTGCGAGATAGATCAGTCCGGTTTTGGTGAGTCAGCCGGCGATCCGTTTTTTTGGTTCCCTTAATCATTAGGAGCATTATGCCTCACCCGTTGGTGGAGATACCCTGTTAGGCAAGCCTATGGCAATATTAATTGGCGCATATGTGCTATATTTGTGCTATATATGTGCTATATATGTCCTATTCTATAGAGATAGCAGAAATATAGCACATATATAGCACATATATAGCACAAATGGATTAGATAATACACGGCTAGTGTGCGTAA
>JAKSMS010000019.1 GCA_024400415.1 Bacteroidales bacterium
GCGGCTCCTGCCGCCTAATTGTTAACTATTTTCTACCGAACCATTGATATTACAGTAACGGAGAAAAGTGTGATTTAGTGCACGGATGGCGGAATGGATTGTCGCATGGACGCTTCTTTAGGTACAAAACAATGTGTATGTTACTATTCTGTAATCACTTTTTCTTTCTTACTGACGCCATCTCATCGCTAACTTTTCGCAAACGCCTTTCTAAATTTGTATCTGCAAGATGGCAATTCCGATTATCGGATTAGGGTTACGGTGCCTTTGATCACATGCCAAGCCTCGCTCATCACCGCCCCGCGGTAGCGCGCCAGCCAAACGTAGGATCCTTCGGGCAGCGGATGCCCGCCATAGGTGCCATCCCAGCCCTCGGTGAGTCCGTTGAAGGTGCAGAGATGCTGCCCCTGACGGTTGAAGATGGCCACCTCTAGTTCCAAAACGCCTTCCGACTTGATGCTGAACACTCCGTTCTCACCTTGTCCTGGCAGTATGGCGTTGGGCGCCCAGATGCGGCAGCCGTCGCGCTTGATGACCTTCGTTGCCGAGTCCTGGCAGCCCAATTCGTTGGCCACCACGAGGGTCACCTCGGCTCTGCCTTGATCGGACGGCAGATAGAGGTCTACGCTAGGCTCGCTGCCCACCCATTGATGGTTGTACCACCAACCTCTTTCTATGGCGCCTTCGCTCACGTCAGTAGCCGTGATAGGCTTTGCGGATTCCACCACTAGGCTGTCGGACAATTCCATTGCCGCCGTCGGCTTGGGCAACAACGAGAGGTTGAGGCGCACTATGCTGTCGCAGCCGTTGGAGAGGCGGTAGGTTTGGGTGTAGGCGCCCGGGAGGGTGAGCGTCCGCCCTTCCCAATTGAGCACCTCGCCTTGGCAGATGCTGGTATCCGACTCTGACTCTGAGGTCAAAAGGGTGAAGTTGATGGTGAGCAAGCTGTCGCAGCCTACGCTGTTGGTCAGCACGAACTGGTGGGTACAGCTGCTGTCGAAGCGGAACCCGTGGATCTCTTCACGTGCGCAGGAGGCGATATCCAATTCATGCGACGAGGATTGGATCGGGACTATAGTCACCCACTTCTCTACTCCATAGGCGGCGCCGGTATCGTCGGCAAAGTAAGCCCTGCAGCCGATGTCCACCGTATAGTCGGGCATCTGCATCGTATAGAAATTGCCTGCCTGGCGCCAAATGCCGTCGGTATTCCACATCAGCGAATCGATGCCCACCATCGACTCCGGCTCTACTCGCACCGGACTGCCCTCGCAGACGCGCATAGTATCGTGATAGATTATGCCATTAACCGACATGTTCAGATTGTACCTAAACTGATTCATGGGCAGCTGGGTGAGGAATCGCCCATAATTGAGCGTGCCGGTCAGGAACACCGATACTCTGGCACCGTCGGGCACATGGAGCGTATGCTCGCCGATGCTTACTGGTATCTGCCCATAGAAATGGGCATTGGACCCGGCACCTTCATATTGGAACGCTCCGCCCAAAGCCTGCCCGTCGAGCCACAAATGGCCGTTCACGCCCAACAGATCGCCCGTCACCAGCAGATAGTTGGAAGGATTGGACAGGGCGCCCAATGTGCGGAACTTATAATCGCAGCCCCCCACTCGGCCAAAGGGCAGCACCATAGTCATGGCGGGATCGCCCAACACGGGATTGCGAAGCGCCAACTGGCCCATGGTGACAATAGCCACCTCTACAGAGCCGTTCCGAACCTGTATGGCGCGATAGTTGGCAAACCTAGAACTGTCCATTGGGAACTCAACATACCTATATGGGGCTAACTGGATTGGATTATTCGTATCGCCACGAGCTATCACCGTGCTGCCAGAGCCCATGTCTCTCACTAGGCAGATGTATTCATCGTGAGGCATTCTTGGCAGCATATATTCATAATCGCCCACCGGCAGCGGCGGGAGCAGCTGGGTGAAGAGCTCGTCATTGGCTTGGGCCACGACTTCCACCATGCGGCTGCCAACGAATACCGCAACTTTCTTTCCGTTGCGCACCACGATCCTAGAGCCGTTAACGAATCCTATGCGACTGGCTATGCCCACCACCTGACCTCGGTGGAGCGTCATGGATACGGGAGTAGATGAGGGGCTCTGGCCAAGGTTCATGCTGGGGTAATAGTCCACCAGGGCCGAATCCTCGGCGGCCAGGATGCGGACCTCGCCGCCGCGATAGCAGACACCTACATATTCCGACCCTAAGGCCGAGGTCGGCCAAATGGTGGCGACATCCTGAATCTGCGGACGATAGCTGTCGTCGGCAAAGGCCAGCACAGGCCTATCGGTTGAGAGGTGCATGCCTACGCTTTGCACAACAGGGAAATCATCATAAGGGGCATCGTCAAACATGTTGCCCATGTGGGTAGAAATCGAAAGGGGTATCCGAATCGTGTCTGTTTCACCAGGCTGGATGTTGATGTTGCGATAATAATTGGCAGAAGGATTTTCTAGCACTCCCTGACAGCCTTGTGGAGCCACAATGACCAGACATCCGTTGGCGCCATTCACGTTTTCGCTCATGAAAGTAAACCAAAAATCGGTGCCCATGGCAGGATTGTTCTCTTGCGCAGCAGCGCCACTCCCTGATAGAAGGAGCAGAAAAAACAGCACAATAAGACCAGCATTCCTCATAACCAATTCATTTACTACCAATTATAATATCCAATAAAATATATAGACTATTGCAAATATACATTTTTTTTCAAAACCAACAAAATTCCCACACAGCCCCCAAAAAAAATTGCCATTTTTGCCACTGGCAATTTTGGCAATTTTGGCATTTTGAGCAGACTCTATTCTTCTGTTTCTAGATAGAAACTGACGGGTCGGAAGCCGTCGTTGCAGCTGATCATGGCGCTATGGGGATTCTGCATCCATCCGTCGAAGAAGTTGCCCTCGCCGCGCGAGAGCGCCTCAACGAATTCGCGCATCGACTTCCAGGCCTCGGGACACAGGCCTTCGGGACAGTGCCCGTTGCGGCTTACCCAGGTCTGGCCTTCATGCACGTCGCAGGCGTGCTCTATCGGATTCTCGTAGCGTGCCATCAGGTCGGTGTGCTGAACCTTTCGGATGGCGGTTATCTTTACATCTTTCATAATGTGGTTATTTGTTATAGCGTTCCATCATCAGCCATTGGGTGTTGCGCTCGCCAGGCTCGCGGTCGAACTCGCGAAATCCCAGGCGCTCGTACATGCGTACCACTTCAGGCTCCAGTTCCGAAGCATAGAGCCATGCCCTTTGGTGAGGCATCAGCTCCATCAGGCGCAGCATCAGCCGCGTGCCGTGGCCCTGCCGCTTGTGGTCGGGGTGCACCATCAGGCGGCTGAGGTAGAGCGTGTCCTTGTCTTCCATGCATCCGCGTATGGAGCCTATGATGGTGCCGTCGGAGAGCGACAGCTTGATGGTGGTATTTTTGCGAAACTCATCCATAGCACTTTCGAGACCCTCTACCATAGGGAAGGCATCAAGCCAGTCGAGCTCGATGGCTCGCGGCCTGAAGGCCTCGCGCTGCAGCCTCAGCAGAGCGGGCACATCCTCTATGGCAGCCAAGGAGATGGTCATGGAGTCATATCATTATATATAGCGGCCAGGTGGGCATATTCGGCCACGCCCTTGTCGATAGTGCGCTCTACGGCCTCGGGCGACACTTTCTTGATGAACTTGGCCGGCACTCCGCCCCACAGTTCGTAGGGGCCGATGACGGTCTTTCCCAGCACGAGGGCGTGGGCTGCCACCATGGCTCCGTCGCCCACCACGGCCCCGTCGAGGATCGTAGCGCCCATGCCGATGAGCACGTGATTGCCGATAGTGCAGCCGTGCACGGTGGCGTTGTGGCCTATGATGACATCGCTGCCTATCTCCACGTTGCCGTCAGAGGTGTGGGATACGTGCACTACGGTGCAGTCCTGCACGCTCACGCGGTCGCCAATGCGGATGGAGTTCTCGTCGCCGCGCAGCACGGCGCTGTACCAGATAGAGCATTCGCGGCCCACTTTGACGTCGCCTACGAGGGCGGCAGTCTCGGCCACGAAGGTGCCTTCGCCGATTTGGGGCTCTTTGCCGTTGAATGGATGGATGATCATGTACGTCTGATGTAATCTTTACGCCAAAAGCAGCCCAAAGAGAGCTGCTTTTGAGTATGGTTTCAAGTGTGGTCTATCAATCAGCAGGGAAGGCGATTTCACGCTCAATCACCTGATAGGGGGTGCCGTTGCGGTAGATGGTCTGGCGCACCCAGTTGTCGTCCTCATCGTATTCATAGATGTAGGAGTGCTTCCAGTTGAGGTGCTCGTCGTAGTTGAAGCTGCTCACCTCGATGGCGTTGTTGTGGTCATCGTAGTAGTAGGTGGTGAGGGCCACGAGGAACTCGTCGGCATCGTAGAAACGCCACTCGATACGGTTGCCATTGTTGTCGTACTTATAGAGGTAGCGCTGCTGCAGGTCGCCGTTGCGGTCGTAGAACTCGAGCTCGGTGTTGTTGCCCTGGTTGTCGTATTTGTAGAGGCGCTTTTCGGTCATCACGTTGTTGTTGTCGAAGCTCTGCTCCTCTACGATACGGTTGTTCTCATAGCGTGAAGTCTCGCGCTTGAACATCTTGTCCATGCCCACAAACACGGTACGCTCGATGCGGTTGCCGTTCTTGTCGTTGAGGTAGGCAGTACGGGCAGTAAGGGTATTGCTGCGGTCATACTCGTTCCAGCCGAGGGCATAGCCGTTCACGTCGAAATAGTAGGAGAACCAGGTATAGGCACCGGCCTTGCGACGATACTTGTCGGCAAAGTTGCCACGCTTGTCGAAGGTGATGGAGTCTACATTCACCAGCTGGCGGCCACCCTTGGCACCGTGCACGTCATAGGTATATTCGATCACATAGAGTGCGTTGCCGTTGATGCCCATCTCCTGACGGGAGTTCTTTGGCTTTCTGGGATTGGCTGCGATGGCGCTTCCTACTACGGTAAGCATCAGCACGAGGGCGATAAGTCTTGTCTTCATATTCTTATTCAAAATGACGATAATTTCAGTTTTAATTCTTAATAACGCGTGAATTATTGTTCTATTGTGTCGACTGCAGATTTTTTCTTCTTCACAAGGAAAAGCACCAGCAGCGAGAGGGTGGCCAACGCTCCTACGCCATAGCCTATCTCTCTAGGAATGAATGCTCCCAAGCCGCCATCCTCAGCCACGAAGATGAACGACACGGTGACCATCGTCATGAAGAGCGCCGGCACCAAGGTGAGCACATAGCACTTCTTTCGGCGAACAAGATACACGGTTATGGCCCAAAGGGTTACCATAGCCAGCACTTGGTTGCACCAGGCAAAGTAGCGCCAGATGATGGCAAAGCCGTGCTGGTTGGTAAGGCTGAACACCAGGCCTCCGGCCACTACCACAAAGAGCGGGATGGCTATCTTGAGGCGGTTGGCGATAGGCTTCTGGTCGGAATGGAATATCTCGGCCACGATGAGTCGGGCCGAGCGCATGGCGGTATCGCCGCTAGTGACGGCGGCGCTGATGACGCCGAGGATGGTGATCACGGCCACCACCTGCGGGAACCACTTCTGGGCAATGATGCCCACCATGGCCGCTCCGCTCTCAGAGCACTGCTCGGGCAGATACTTGTAGAAATAGGCGGCCGCTGCAGCCCACACCAGGGCCACCACGCCTTCGGTCACCATGGCTCCGTAGAAGATGGGGCGCGCCTGGCGCTCATTGACCATGCAGCGCGCCATCAGAGGCGACTGCGTGGCATGGAATCCGCTGATAGCGCCGCAGGCGATGCTGATAAACATCATGGGGAATATAGGGTTGCTCTCGGCTCTAGGATGGGCATTAGCAAGGCCCTCCCACAGCTCGGGAATCTCAGGACGATACACCGCAAAGGCCACCACCAAAGCCACCGCCATGGCAATGAGCAGTATGCCGAAGAGGGGATAGATCTTGCCAATCACCTTGTCGATAGGCAGCAAGGTGGCCAGCAGATAATAGCCCAAGATGATGACAATCCACACAAAGTGGTCCATATTGGGAGTAAACTGGCTGGTAAGCAGGTCGGCAGGGGTGCTCACAAACACCACGCCCACCAAGATGAGCAGCACTATCATGAAGTAGCGCATCACCTGGCGAATGCCGTTGCCCAGATACATGCCGTGCACCTCGGGCAGGCTGCAGCCCTCGTGGCGCAGCGAGATATAGCCCGACACAAAGTCGTGAACCGCACCGGCAAAGATGGTGCCAAACACAATCCACAAGAAGCTCGACGTGCCGAACTGGGCACCCATGATGGCGCCGCAGATAGGCCCAACGCCGGCAATGTTGAGAAACTGGATGAGGAACACGCGCCACGGCTTCATGGGCACATAGTCCACGCCGTCGGCCATCGTGGTGGCCGGAGTAGCGCGCTTGGGGTCTACGCCCAGCATGCGCTCTATCAGCTTGGAATAGACCGCATAGCCGAGCACCAGCAGCAGTAGCGATATGATGAAGGTAATCATGCGATAGGTTTAGAAACTGTTATAGTTCGTAGCTAGAGAGGCGCTCAGGAATCTCGATATTCTTATAGCCGGCCTCCACGAGATGGTCGCGGAAATGCTCTTGGGTTTCGGCCTCGCCGTGCACCACAAAGATCTTCTTCAGCTTAGCGGCCTTCTGGCAGCCGATGTAGGAGATCATCTCCTTGTAGTCGCCGTGGCCCGAATACGACTCTATGCGGCGAAGGTCGCAGCGAACGTTGTGCACATGGCCAAAGATAGACACCTGCTTGTCGCCACGCATAATCTTAGCGCCCAACGTCTTAGGCTCGCAATAGCCCACGCAGAGGATCGTAGTCTTGGGATTCTCGATATTGTTGGCAATATGGTGCTTCACGCGGCCGGCCTCCATCATGCCCGAAGCCGAGATGATGATGCAGGTCTTGTTGCGCTCGTTGAGCGCCTTGCTGGCCTCCACGCTCTGGATGAACTGCAGGCGGTCGAATCCGAAGGGGTCCTTGTTGGGGTCCTCGTTCTGCGCATAGTCGAGAATCTTGTCGTTGAAGCACTCAGAATGAAGCTTCATGATTTCGGTAGCATTGACGCTGAGCGGACTGTCCACAAACACATCGATATCAGGCAGCAGCCCCTTGTTTCTCAAGCGGTCGAAGGCATAGATAATCTCCTGAGCGCGGCCCACGGCAAACGAAGGGATGATGAGCTTGCCCTTCTTCTTGGTGCAGGTGTCGAGCACAGCCATCAGCAGGTCCTGCTCAGCCGTGTCGAGGGTGTCGTGCAGGCGGTCGCCATAGGTAGACTCCATGATGAGGTAGTCCACCTGGGGGAACGGCTCGGGGTCTTTGAGAATCTCCTTGTCGTAGCGGCCGATGTCGCCGGTGAAGCCCAGCTTGATCTTGCGACGGCCGTCCTTGATTTCGAGATACACGCAGGCGCTTCCCAGAATATGGCCGGCGTCGAAGAATTCCACCGTCACCTCGCCTTCGATGTTGAACTGCTTGTGGTAAGGCACGCTGATAAAGCAGCTCATGCAAGCCTTGGCATCGTCCTCGGTATAGATAGGCTCCACAGGGTCGAGGCCCTCCTTCTTGCGCTTCTTGTTGAACTGCTGCACATCGCCCTCCTGTATGCGGCCGGCATCAGCCAGCATCACGGCACAGAGGTCGCGCGTGGCAGGGGTGCAGAGCACCGTGCCGTTGAAGCCCAGCTTATGAATATAGGGAATAAGGCCCGAATGGTCGATATGGGCGTGGGAAAGTATCAGGTAGTCAATCTCCTTGGGATCAAAACCCAAATCTCGATTCATGCCGTCGGTCTCCAGCCCCTTGCCCTGGTACATACCGCAGTCGAGCAGAATCTTTATTCCGTTCTTAGTGGTTATCAGATGTTTGCTGCCAGTAACTTCACGAGCGGCACCTAAGAATTCCAGTTTCATATTTCAACAACAATTAATATGTTTAGAATTTGCAAAAATACAACTTTTTGCCATATCTGCCAAATTTTTCATCAACTAAGTTGCCGCAGCCCCGCCAATCGCCCCTCCGACAGCATCATTCCAAGCCATTCCCCAACATCACTCCTCCCCTTCGCAAGCAGCACAATCCAAGCCACTTACAACGCCCTATCTGGTACCAAACTGGCGCATATGTGCTATATATGTGCTATATATGTGCTATATTTCTACTATCCTATAGCATAGGACATATATAGCACATATATAGCACATATATAGCACAAATGAACCAGATAATATTGAGATGGAGCTGAGATAGACTGCCGGTTGACGGCGGGCAGAATCTTGGCAATGGGAGGAGGAAATACGGCTTGGCAGAAGGAGCGTTCGGCATGAAATTTTCGACCTTTGCAAAAAAAATCCCTTACTATATAAAAATAAGTTGTAACTTTGCAATTTCGAACGCATGGGCGGATATCAGCCCTAAGCATTGATTAATAAAAAGTTAATATCGAAACTGAACTAATATATGAATAAGCAATCTATCATCGGACTCGTACTGATCTTTGGAATTTTCGTCGGCTACATGTGGTGGGTAGCCCCTTCGGCAGAAGAAATTGCCGCTCGTCGCACCCAGGATTCTCTGGCCTACGTGGCACAAATGGAGGAGCAGCAGCGCCTCGACTCGATAGCCACCGCCGAGAAGATTCAAGCCGCCGTGCAGGACAGCCTCGCCAAGGTGGCTCCCAGGCAGTTTGCAGCAGCCTCTGAGGAGGCCAAGCAGACGGCTCAGAGAGACAAATTCAAGCAGTTTTCCGCCAGCGCCGAGGGCGACACCCTGGCCATCGTGATGCAGAACGAGAAGATGACCGTGGAGCTGAGCACCTTGGGCGCACAGATTGAGCGCGTGGTGCTGGCCGACTATACGACCTTCAACGGCAACGAGCTGGAGCTCATCACCCGCTCTGGCGACAACATGGACCTGACCTTCAGCGTGGAAGGCCGCGAGATCCACACCAAGGACCTCGTGTTTGCCCCTTACATGAACGGCAAGCCCCTCGCCAACTGCGACACCATCAAGGTGACCGACAACGACTCCGCAACCCTCTGCCTGCGCGCCTACACCGAGGCCACCGAAGAGCATGAGGCCGGATATCTGGAATTTGCCTACACCATGCGCGACAACTACGACCTGGGATACACCATGAGCTTCCACGGCCTGAGCGACATAGTGAGGGCCAACGGCGACATGTACCTCTTCTGGAAGAACGCCATGAACCGCCAGGAAAAGGTAGACCTCAGCAGCAAGGGCAGCCGCAACCCCAACAAGGACGCTGAGCGCTACTACTCAAGCATCTACTACAAGCCTATCAACGACGACGTGGACAACCTGCGCGAAGGCACCGATGGCGACAAGCAGATCAACACCGGCCTCAACTGGATTGCCTATAAGCAGCAGTTCTTCAGCGCCATCCTCATCAACGACAAGGGCTTCATGAACGCCGAGATGGAGGTGAAGACCGACCGCGAGGACACGTCGGCAACCTATCTGTGCGACATGTCTTCGGCCCTGGGCATCGACTATACCGGCGAGAACGACTTTGCCTGCGACATGCACTTCTACCTGGGACCAAACAAATATCGCGACCTGCGCGACATGGACCAGGGATTCGAGCGCATGCTGCCTCTGGGCTGGGGATTCTTCCTCATCCAGTGGGTATGCCGCTTTGCAGTAATCCCTGTGTTCAACTTCCTGGAGCAGTTCAACTGGAACTACGGTATCATCGTCATCATCCTCACCATACTGCTCAAGCTGGTGCTCTTCCCACTCACCTTCAAGAGCTACAAGAGCTCGGCCGTGATGCGCATACTGAAGCCTGAGATGGACGCCCTCAACAAGAAGTACCCCAACCAGGACCAGATGATGCAGAAGAGCCAGGAGCAGCAGCGCCTCTACAAGCGCGCCGGCATCAGCCCAATGGCAGGCTGCCTGCCTATGCTGCTGCAGCTGCCTATCCTCTACGCCATGTTCCGCTTCTTCCCTGCCTCTATAGAGCTGCGCCAGAAGGGATTCCTTTGGGCCGACGACCTCTCCACCTACGACTCAATCCTTGATTTCGGATTCAACATTCCACTCTATGGCGACCACTTCTCGCTGTTCTGCTTCCTGATGTTCGCCATGCAGTTCTTCTACACCTGGTACACCATGAAGAGCCAGGCCGGCCAGGCCAGCATGCCAGGCATGAAGTTTATGATGTACTTTATGCCATTCATGATGCTGTTCATGTTCAACAGCATGAGTGCCGCCCTCAACCTCTACTACCTGCTCTCGCTGACCATCACCATGATCCAGATGATGCTCATCCGCAAGTTCACTAGTGAGAAGAAGATTCGCGCACGCATGGCTGCCTACGATGCCGACATGGGCAAGAAGGGCAAGAAGGGACCACAGAAGAAATCCAAGTTCCAGCAGCGCCTTGAGGAACTGCAGAAGCAGGCCGAGGAGATGCAGAAACAGCAGCAGCGCCAGCAGCGCCGTTAATATTGAATAATAGATAAACAATATTAAAATAGTATTAAAAAATGATTGTAGCAATTATCGTTACCTTTATCGTGGGATATGCCTGCATCGCGCTGGAGCACCCACTTAAAGTCAACAAGACCGCATCGGCCCTCCTGCTGGGAGTAGCAGTATGGGTGATGTACGCAATGTCAATGAACGTGTTTGGTCCTGAACTCGGCATTACCGGAGCAGAAGGCTGGCACGAGCACATCAAGGACACCCTCCTCGAGAGCCTTGGCGAAACTGCCGAGACCGTGTTCTTCCTGCTGGGCGCTATGACTATCGTGTCGCTGGTGGACAACTACCAGGGATTCGGCATCATCACCGACCGCATCAAGACCACCAACCGCAAGAAGCTGCTCTGGATCATCTGCATCCTGACCTTCTTCCTGTCGGCCCTGCTCGACAACATGACCACCGCCATCGTAATGTGCGCCCTCCTGCGCAAGCTTATTGCCGACAAGAAGGAGCGCTGGCTGTTTGCCGGCATGGTGATCCTCTCTGCCAACGCTGGCGGCGCATGGAGCCCTATCGGAGACGTTACCACCATCATGCTGTGGATCGGCGGCCAAGTGACCACTATCAACATTATGGTGAAGACCATCGTTGCCTCACTCGTGAGCATGGTTGTTCCCGTATTTATCCTCTCCCTCACCCTCAAGGGCGACATCGTACGTCCAGAGGTTAGCGAGAACGAAGAAGACAAGATTCCTGCCAACTGGAGCCTCATCGTGCTCATCCTCGGCATCAGCGGCCTTATCTTCGTGCCTATCTTCAAGACCATCACCCATCTGCCTCCATACTTGGGCATGCTCTTCAGCCTCGGCGTACTGTGGGTAGTTACCGAAATCGGCAGCCGCAAGCAGCACCTTGCCAAGGGTGGCGAAGGCAAGCCTATGCCAACCGTAATGAGCACCTTGGAGCATGTAGATACCCCTAGCGTACTCTTCTTCCTCGGCATCCTGATGGCAGTAGCAGCCCTCAACGCAGCTGGCGTTCTCGCCGGTCTGGCTGGCGGCCTCGACAGCGCCTTCAACAACCCAGGACAGAACTTTGCCGGCGTGGCAGGCTTCTTCCTGATCGATATCATCATCGGTATCCTCTCCTCTATCATCGACAATGTGCCACTCGTAGCAGCCACCATGAAGATGTATCCTATCTCTGGCGCCGACGTAATGTTCGCATCCGACCACGCCTTCTGGGAGTGCCTCGCTTACTGCGCCGGTACTGGCGGAAGCCTCCTCATCATCGGTTCTGCCGCTGGCGTTGCTATCATGGGCATGGAGAAGATAGACTTCATCTGGTACCTCAAGAAGATCTCCTGGCTGGCCCTCGTCGGCTACCTCGCCGGAGCTGTGGTATACATCCTGATGTACACCTTCATTTTCGAACCTGCTGAGGCATCTGCTGTTGCCGAATCAGCCATGTTGATTCCCAATATAGTACCGATAGCTTAACCAAAAAGAACATTAATAATAGGCACGTAGCAATTACGTGCCTATATTACTATTAAGAAGTATATGTCTGACGTGACATCTAACAAGAAGCGCAACTACTGGAAGCTGGCCTTCAACATCATCGTCTACGCCTTTGCATTGGCCGGATTCGGCATCATCGGCGCTTGGGCATTCTATCAACTAGGCTTCACCAAAAACGGCGGAGCCGTGGATGAGAACTACCGCTACCTGATGTCGGTGGAGGAAATGGAGAACCTGCAAGACTCCACCCTCTCCTATGAACAGATTCAGGCTAAGACCATCGACCAGTATGCCAAGCTGGCCGCCTTTGGCAAATTCTATCCAACCAACGCCAACCTCATCATGAAAGCCATGCAGAAATGCAACGACCCTATGCTGGCCGACCGCATGATTGCCGCCGCCTCGCTCTATGCTGGCAACAACGAAGAGTACTCTCAGCTCAGCAAAGAGATTGACGCCCTGCTGAGCAAGCACTCGCAGCAGCAGAACGGCAACATCATCCCTTGGATGAACGGCGTGGAATGGGAGGCATTGAAGGAGGCCATCGTGAAAGACAGCGCCCTCATCAACGAGGCCGGACGCCTGACTGGCGTAGAGCCTCGACTGATAGCCGGCTGCCTCATCGGCGAGCAGATCCGCCTATTCAACTCCAAACGCGAGATGTTCAAGAAGTACCTCGGACCAGTGAAGGTGCTGTCGGTTCAGTCGCAGTTCTCCTATGGCGTGAACGGCATCAAGGAATTCACCGCCATAGCCGTGGAGAACAACCTCAAAGACCGCAACTCAGAATACTACATGGGCCCCAACTACGAACACCTGCTAGACTTCAAGACCGAAAACCACTCCACCGAGCGCTACAACCGTCTTGTGGACTACCGCAACCACCTCTATTCATACCTGTACACCGGATGTATCATCCATCAGACCATGATGCAGTGGAAGCGCGCAGGCCATGACATCAGCAATCGTCCCGACATCCTCTTCACCCTGTTCAACGTAGGATTCTCACAATCGAAGCCTAAGGCCGACCCCGTATGCGGCGGCAGCCACATCACTGTGGATGGCAACATCTACACCTTCGGCGCTATCGGATTCGACTTCTACTACAGCGGCGAACTGGTTGACGCATTCCCATACTGGAGCAAACGATTTATCTCTAGCGAAGAACGCGACCAGCTCTCGGCCGACCAGATAGCCGACATCCAGAACCACATGAGCAATTGTGCTCGTCCAGAAAAGGGTCTAGAGTACAAACAGCAGGATCAACCCGAACAACCCACCTCCGGTCATATTACTACCGATGATGGATTTGTATACAACCTATAATAGCCAACCGAAACACTCGTAAATAGAGTTAGGCAGCCCAATCGGCTGCCTTTTTTTATGGGGGAAAGCAACTTTTTTTCAAAAAAATTTGGTCAGTTTTAAAAAGTGTATTACCTTTGCAGTGTCTTGGTAAGCTAATACACTAGTAGAACACAAACAGAAGTAATTCATAATCAACTAAAAGAACCTATACACCATGAGAAAAATCTTCTTCACAATACCGACCAGGATCATCTTCATGGCAGTAATATGAGAAAAAAAAGAAAGAAAAATCACAATCTAGAGAATAAAAAAAAGTAATATGATACAGATCAACAACCTCGATTTCGGATACCACAAGACACCGGTATTCCAAAACATCAGCCTCAAATTCCAACCTGGCAATATTTACGGACTCCTGGGCGAAAACGGTGTGGGCAAGACCACCCTTTTCAAGCTCATCTGCGGACTGCTGAAACCTCAGCAGGGCACATGCACTATCGACGACCTCAATTCGTTCGAGCGTCAGCCACAGATGCTGCAGGACGTTTGCCTTCTTACCGACGAATTTGAAGTGCCATCAGCTCGCAAGATGAGCCCGGCCAAGTATTTCAATTCTATCCTACCGTTCTACCCTAAGGCAGATGTGAATAACTTTCTCAGCCTGATGGTAGAACTGGAAGTAGACCCCAACCGCAATTTCAGGGAAATGAGTTTTGGCCAGCAGAAGAAGTCGATGATTGCCATCTCCATGGCGCTCAACACCCGCTACCTACTCCTCGACGAACCCACCAACGGACTCGACATTCCCAGCAAGAGCGGATTCCGTTCGATCCTGTCGAAGAGAATCAATGAAGACACCACCATCATCATCTCTACCCATCAGGTAAAAGACGTGGAAAACCTCATCGACCCTATTATTATCCTCACCCAAGATGCCGTGCTACTCAATGCCACCACCCAGCGCATCACCGAGAAACTAACCTTCAGCTATGACTCAAGTGCAAAACTCGAAGCACTCTTCTCGGAGCAGCGTCCAGGCGGATGCCTCAACGTGTGCATCAACACCGACGGCAGCGAGAGCGAAGTGGACATCGAAGCCCTCTTCAATACCGTATTGCGCAACAGCAGCAAAATCAAATCACTTTTTAATGAATAATCACAGGAGGAACAAATCATGAGTAATACATTCGACTTTAACCGCTTCGGCAGACTCGTAAAATACGACTTCAACAATATGCTCCACACTGGATTGCAATTCATGCTCATGGGAGCAGAAGGCATTGCCGGATTATGGATTCTCAGCATTGTCTTTGGTACTGCGCTGCCTGTGGCCTTAAGATTTTTCACCATCTGTGCGCTCACCTACCTGGCGCTTATCATGAACACCTCATTCCTCTACGGCAAGGTGAACCTGCCCAAGCGCGGCATCCCCTTTGCCATGCTGCCAGCCAGCAAGTGCGAAAAATACTGGAGCATGATGCTCTACACGCTGATTGTGGTTCCCGTATGCTGCTTTGCTGGCGGATTCGTGATTGACACGCTGCTCGCCCTGCTGCCGATTGGAGGCTTCGAACATACTATCTGGCATGATACGCCCTCCTTAGACGGAATATTCGACATGGATAATGCCGAAGTCTCAGGCGCATTGGCAACCTTCATTCTGGTCTTCATCAGCAGCTTCCTCAACAACCATGCGCAGTTCTTCTTTACCAACACCATCTTCAATCGCCATAAGATATTGCTTACCTTCTTGGTATTGTGGGGAATCGGGGTAACCATCTCAATCATTGGAACCCCTATCATGATGTGGTTGGGTATCAACAACGACAACTGGCTTAACAAGTGGTTCTTCGACATGGCGTCCTCAAATCCAGACCAAGCGCTAAATCTGGTATTTGCCATCGGTATCGGCATCAACCTGGCGATGGCCCTCGGACTCTACACTTGGAGCTATTTCCGCATCAAGAAGGCCAAATACTAAACCGACATGGAATTCAAGAAGCAAAAATCCATCTTCCACCAGATAGCCGACACGCTGTGCCAGCGCATCCTGGATGGCGAATGGCCTGAATGCGAACGATTCCCAAGCATCCGTGAGGTGGCTGGCGAGATGGGGGTAAACCCAAACACGGTGATGCGAAGCTACGACAGCCTGCAGAACCTCGAGATCATCTTCAACCGGCGTGGCGTGGGGTACTTTGTGGCCGACAATGCCAAGGAAAAGATCCTCGACATGCAGCGCAGAGAGTTCCTCGAAGAAGAACTGCCGGCCATCGCTGCCAAAATCAAGATGCTAGGTCTCGACCCAAAAACGTTGTTTGACTAAAGATTATTGAATCATGAAAAGAAAAATCATTATTATCACAGCCATCTTCAGCCTCATGTTGGGAACGTCATGCATTCACATCAACAAGAATGTGAACTCAGACATTATCCAGTATAGCGGATACGATACCGTCATACCTGTCGATGTGGACGACTATACAGGCATAGAGGCAAACAAATTATTCGCTGTAGTGATGAGCGATACTGTCAAGAGCCCTTATCTCGTAATCGATACGGCATTGATGAACCACTTCACAATTAATTGTAATAATAAAACCCTCAAGGTAAAACTTTTGGCCAATGCCAGTGTTTCATCCAGTTTCGAGGACACTGACGAATTAGATTCATTCAACCTAACTGGTGCTCGGTATCCAACCTTGTACCTCCCATTCAACAGCAAATTGATGCACATTCAGACCAGTGGTGCCGCAAAGTTCGAATGCGACGTACCGATTACGATGCCAGAACTCGAAATTCAGGCTGGTGGTGCCAGCAACATCAATATTACGGTGGATGTCGAAAAGTTAGAAGGGGATGTTTCGGGCGCCAGCATAGTCTACGTCAAAGGTAAAGCCGATCTGTTGATTGCTCGTTGCCATGGGGCAGGTAATATAGGTGGCGAAATCATCTGCAAAGAAGGGGACATCTGCTGCTCTGGAGCATCCGTGGCAGAAGGCATCGAATGCACTACCAAAATGAAGGCCGAAACCAGTGGTGCAAGCGAGATTACCTACAGTGGAAACTGCAGCTCTGAAGAACATGCAAGTGGGGTATCCTCAATCAACCATATTTAGGCCGTCGTTCAAGAAACCGATACCTGAACATATTCATACACAGACCAAGGGGTACGCTTCTTGGTCTTTTTCGTTAAAGTTTTTTATGAATAACGGGAATAATATATTGTGATAAGAGTCGTTATCAAAGATTGAAAAACAAGGATATTCATGAAAAGGTTACTCACCCTAATTATACTCGCCGCATTTGTGGCAGCATCATCAGTCGCTCAAGACACCACCAAGAGCCGTCCCACGGTAGGTATCGCTCTCGGTGGCGGAGGGGCCAAGGGAGCCGCCCACATCGGAGTGCTGCGCTACTTGGAAGAAATCGGCATTCCCATCGACTACGTCACAGGCACCAGCATCGGTTCCATTATCGGAGGATTCTACTCACTAGGATACAGTCCCGACGAACTTCAAGCACTCATTTCAGGCATGGACTGGTCGTGGTATATGAGCAATGTTACCGAGCGCCAATACCTCTCGCTTGGAGGCCGACGGGCTCAAGACACCTACCTGATGAGTATCCCGTTCAATACGGGCAGCCTCAAGCAGAACATAGGCGACAATTTTCTATCCTCGCTGCCTAGCGGCTTTATCAGCGGCAACCGCATCACCAACCTATTCAACTCCCTCAGCGTAGGCTATATCGACTCTATCGACTTCCGCAACCTGCCCATCCCCTTTGCCTGCGTCACTACCGACATCCGCAGCGGAGACTCCGTAGTATTCCGTAGCGGCCACCTGCCTCAAGCCATCCGTTCCAGCATGGCCATACCTGGCGTATTCTCGCCTGTCCACTACGATTCAATGGTGCTCTGCGATGGCGGACTGATAGACAACCTTCCCGTAGAGCTCTGCCGCAATATGGGAGCCGATATCGTCATCGGCATCGACGTTTCCGACCCGCTGGTAACAGACAACCAGCAATTACGATCCCTACCCCAACTGCTGATGCAATATACAGGCATCGCCATGAAGACCGACGTCGTGAAGCTCAAGCCGCTATGCGACCTTTATATGCATCCAGACATTTCGGGATATAGCACCTTAAGTTTCTACAGTGAGGCTATAGACTCGCTTATCGAGAGAGGCTACCGCATTGCCAAACAGCACCACGACGAACTAATGGCCATAAAACAGCAGGTAGACCCTAACGGCCAATATCAGAAACACCTCAACGCTCCTAAGGCCAAAAACTTTGGCAGCGACACCATCACCATTTCTAACATCTACTACCACGGAATCCCAAAAGACAAAGAACGTTGGCTGAGAATCAAAGACGGCATCTATGAGGAGCAGCATATCACCCGGATGCAGATCGAAGCGTGCATCAGCCAGATGGAAGGATCTGGATTCTATACCGACATCACCTACTTCATCACCATCACCGATACCTCACAACGCTATCCTCGAGCCGATATCCACATCCATCTGAAAGAGGCTCAGCCCCACAATTTCTCCCTAGGCCTGCGCATCGACTCCGAGGAGAGCGCCGCTGTGCTACTGCACTTTGGATTCAACCAATTCAAGCCCGACGGAGGGCACCTCATCCTCGATGGTCGAATCAACCACAACCCTCGCATTGCTGCCACTGCTGGCTATAGCAGCAAAGGCGGCTTCGGTGCCGACTTATCATACAGCTACCACAACAGCCACTTCAACCTCGGCCAAAACTTCTCCCGCAACTACTCCCTACAGACCGTAGGACACAGCAACATTGCCATCACCTTCAATAGTTCCAAAAACATCAACAGCCTTTGGTCGTATGGCCTAGAGGAGGACGTAGTGACCATCGATTCCAACATCAACCTCAGCGAGCACTTCTACAACGACCTCGACGAGATATTCACTTCGCCAGGCCACACGGGCCTATTTGTGAAATACAGCCACGACAGCTTCAACGACGGCTACTTCCCTACCAAAGGCGGATCAACTACATTTGAAGGACATTGGCGCATCTCCAACGACGGAGTCAATGGCGTGATAAATAGCGAGAACAGATACCTCGGATTTGGAGACATTCAGCTTCACTTCCAAAAGGTGCTGCCCTTGGGCAATAGGGTCTGCCTGATACCCATGATGTTCAACCGCATCCTTATAGGAAGCCACAAGACGCTATACAACAACCTTGTTGGCGGAGTGCAGCGCGGACAGTTTATGGACCAGCAAATGCCATTTATCGGACTCAGTATGCCACAGCAAGTGGGAGACCTCGCCCACATACTCCGCGCCGACCTCCGTATCAACCTCGTTGGCAGCCACTACCTCACACTGATGGGCAACTATATGGCCGCAGCAAACGACATCAACAGCTATTTCCAGAACAATAGCGCATTCCATCAAGTGGCTGGATTCGGAATCAGATACAGCTACAGGCTCCCAACAGGAGGACCCATATCGCTCGACATCAACTACAATACCCTCACCGAACGAGTAGGGTTCTATTTCAACTTCGGATGCATGTTCTAATAAAAACACACGTTGCTGCAATAATAATGCCACATCTGCGTTAAATAATAATCAATAAGCGGATTTCTCTCCGCAGTAAAGCAAAACCGAAAACAAAAATAAAGACTAAACCAATAGAATGGAACAGACCTTTGGAAACAATTACGACCTGGGCAATACCAGTCGCTTTATCCGTAAATGGTGGAAACTCATTACCATCGTCTTCATTGTAGCAGCTATTGCATCGCTCCTTATCTCGCTGCTCATCACCCCACGCTATAAATCTAGCGCCGTATTGTTTCCAACCGACTCCAACCGCGGATCTAAAGCCATTTTGGCCGACCGATATAGTCTCGACTTCATGGACTACGGCATCGAACGCGACTGCGAATACGCTATCCAAATTATGACTTCACAGTCGATGGTCAACGACGTTTGCGCCAAGTTCAACCTCATGGAGCACTACGGAATACCAACCGACGACTCCGAAAAGTTCCACAAGCTCTACAGCATGTATCGCGACAACGTGACCGTGAAGCGTACCGACTACCTCGGCATCGAAATCAGCGTGCTCGATGTTGACCCTCAATGGGCTGCCGACATTGCCAACTACATTGCAGCCAACTACGACACCATCTCTAGCCGCATCCAGTTGCAGCGCGCCACCGATGCTCACAACATCATGAGCGGAGTATGCGAGGGCATACAGAACGACATCTATGCACTCGAAGACTCCCTCCGCGCCCACCCTCAATACGCCAACAGCATCCAGCAGCTGATCTCCTACAAGGCTAAAGAACTGGCAGAAGTACAAACCCGTACCACCCAGACCGAGGTTGACCTTCAATACGATTTCAGCTACAAGTTCATGCTCGACCAAGCTCAGCCAGCAGACAAAAAGGCATATCCCAAACGCGCCCTCATCACCTTGCTTGGCGCCTTTGGAGCCATGGCAGTCTGCATCCTCACGCTGCTACTCGTCGATCGTCGTCGCAAAGAAGAAGAATAGTCCATCATGCTGCCACGACTACAGGACTTCTACCACAAATACCGATCAGCCATCATAGCGCTGACCGTCACCCTGTTATTCATGGTGGCCAACTCTCTTCTTGTCGTTCACGACAAGTTCTACCTCTTTGCCCTACCCCTCTTCGGACTCATTCTGCTACTCTTCATACTCAAGTTCGAGACCGGACTCCTCTCCATAGCCCTACTCACCCCTTGGGCCGTCAACTACGCCATAGCCCCCGGAATGGAGCTTTCTATGCCTGTTGAGCCCATGATGATCCTCTTCACGGGCATGTTCTTCTTCCGAGTTCTGGCCTCTCGCAGCTACGACACCCGCATCCTGCGGCATCCTGTCACTATCCTCGTACTGCTTTCACTCGTATGGTGGGTAATCACCGCCAGCACCTCCCGCATCCCGCTGGTATCTTTCAAATATCTGCTAGCAAGGCTTTGGTTCCTAATCCCATTCTTCTTTGCCGGCGCCCAAATCTTTCAAAACGAGAAGCGAATCCGACAATTCTTCTGGTGCTACGCCATTTCGCTCATCGCCATCATCCTGATATCCACCATCAAGACCCTAGGCAACTTCTCCGACCTGCAAACGCTTCATCGCGTCATGAAGCCCTTCTACAACGACCACACCGCCTACGGATGCGTCATAGCGCTCTTCACTCCTGCTGCATTCTATTTCATTTTCAGCCGCAACAGCAAAGGATGGTCGCGCATACTCTGGATAGCCCTATTCGGAGTACTTATGATCGGACTATTCTTCAGTTACTGCCGTGCAGCGTGGATCAGCGTGGTAGCCGCCATCGGCGTCTATTTTGCCATTCGCATGGGCATGAAGATCAAATGGATGGTTATCTTGGCCGGACTCTTTGTTGGCGTATTCTTTGCGTACCAAAGCGACGTGCTCTACAAACTATCCAAAAACAAGCAAGACTCCTCCTACGACCTGTCCGGCCAGCTGCAATCTATCAGCAATATTTCAACCGACGCCAGCAACCTTGAGCGCCTCAACCGCTGGGCAGCAGCCATGCGCATCTTCAAAGAAAACCCCATATTGGGCTGCGGACCTGGAACCTACCAATTCGTCTACGGAAGCTATCAGCGAAGCTACCAGCTCTCAACCATCAGCACCAACGCCGGCGACTTGGGCAACGCCCACAGCGAATACATTGGCCCCATGACCGAACAAGGCATCCCCGGCGTACTCTTCGTATTGGCCATATTCTGCACCACATTCGCAACAGGAGTGCGCATCTATCGCACGTCGCCCAACAAGACCATCGCCAATATGGCGCTGGCATTCACCCTATGCCTGCTCACCTACTACATCCACGGAGTCTTCAACAACTTCCTCGACACCGACAAGCTCTCCGTGCCATTTTGGGCATTTACGGCCATGATAGTGGCACTCGACATCAAAAACCGCGAGCTGCTATCCTCTACTCCAAAAGACCAGCACTGACATTTCCAGTCCCACATCGACACCAGCAAATAAAAGAAGGACCCCAAACATTTGAGGCCCTACATTCTATTGTATTGCAGTACCTATACGTTATTTAACTGCATTGAGCAGCTTGCCAAGGTCTGGCGTGAGGATAATCTCTGTACGACGGTTCTGAGCCTTACCCTCGGCAGTTGAATTATCGGCCTTTGGCGCAAACTCGCCATGGCCGGCAGCCTCGATGCGGGCAGGGTCGATCTTCTTGCCATACTGCAGCAGCATCTTAACTATCGAGGTGGCACGCATCACGCTGAGGTCCCAGTTGTCCTTAACTGCTGTAGTGCCCTTGTAGGCCACATTATCCGTATGGCCCTCAACCATGATCTTCAGGTCGGGGTTCTCCTCAAGCACCTTTGCCAGGCCCTTGATGGCCTCTTGGCCTTCTTTGGAAACCGTCCAACTTGCCGATGGGAACATCAGCTTGCTCTCCATCGACACATATACCTTGCCTTCGCGAGTTTCCACATTCATGCCTTTGTCCTTAAATCCAACCAAGGCGTTGGTCACAGCATTCCTCACTTGGTCCAGTTCCTTCTCCTTGGCTGCCAGTTCGGCCTTAGCCTTCTTTTCAGCTGCCTGCAGTTCCGACTGGCGCTTTGCCAGTTCGTCGGCCTGCATCTGAAGGGTTGTCTGCCTATTCAGGAAGTCGCTCTCCCTGTTACGGAAAGCCGCCTCCTTCTCATTCAGCTCTTTGGTGCGGGCGGCCAGCAGGTTCTGGGCCTTGTTGAGGTCGCGGGTCTTACCGGTAAGCTCCTGCACATAGTTCTCCATCGTGGTGTCGAACTGATGCTGCTTCTTCTCAAGGGCGGTCTTCAGGCTGTCGATCGTAGCCTCATGGGCCATACGCAGATTGTTGAGATCTGTAATGTCGGTGTTAAGGGACTGATTCTGACGCTGAAGCTCGGCATTCTCGTCCTTCATCTCCGAAAGTTCCTGCTTGGTCATATTCCACTCCTTCTTCATGTGGTTGTTAGCCGACTCAAGGGCCTCATACTTGCCCAAAGTTACACAAGAGGAAGTCAGCACAGCGGCCGCAGAAGCCATCAAAAATATTTTTTTCATGATATTTCGCTTTGAATGTTATACTATATTTGATTAACGACGATACCTCGAAAATATTGCATGACGCCCTCCAAGTTATTTCTCCGTGGCCAATCACCAACATCGCCCAGCCCATCTCCACCTGCCAGATGAACCATCTTTCATCTGCCTCTTTTCTGGACATAAAATGGTTCATATGTGCTATATATGTGCTATATATGTGCTATATTTGTACTATGCTATAGAGATAGCAGATATATAGCACATATATAGCACAAATATAGCACATATGCGCCAGATAATACTGATTTAGAACGTCTTTAGAATTATTCTTCTGGAGAGTTATTTCTGACCTCGCTGGGTAGCAACGGAATAATAAGGAAGCGGCTCTTCCGGACCAGTACACGACTATGCCCGAAAAAAGCACACATCGGGGAGCGTAAATGACAGCATCGAGGACCATAAATATCTGCATCGAGCCCTTCGATGGGCCGCTACAACATGCAGCATTACAGGCAAATGAAAATTTTTATACGATTATGGCGGCTTCTCTCAAAAAAAAATCGTAACTTTGCAGTTTGGAATATGAAAGACACTAGCGCCCTTAATAGACTGCACAACTGGCGAATCAGCCACATATCGGAGTACGGAATGACTCTGATACTGAGCGTCGTGGTAGGCCTTGGATCAGGCCTGGCCGCCGTATTGCTCAAGAATCTGGTGCACACTATTAACGGATGGCTGCTAGGATTCAGCCTGCCTCTTTCCTTTGGCGGCAACGGACTCATGCTCGTCTACCCCATCGTAGGCATCTGCCTCACGGTGCTCTTCGTGAAGTATGTGGTGGGCGGCGACATCGGCCACGGAGTGCCGGAGGTGCTGCTTTCCATATCTCGGCATCAAGGCGTGCTGCCACCCAAAAACACATGGGCTTCGCTGATGGCCTCTACCATCACCGTGGCATTCGGCGGCAGCGTAGGACTCGAGGCGCCCATTGCCTCCACGGGAAGCGCCATCGGTTCCAATATCGGCAGAATATTCCACATGGGGCCAAAGAATGTGAAGCTGCTGCTAGGCTGTGGCGCAGCAGGCGCCGTGGCCGGTATCTTCAAGGCGCCCATCGCCGGACTGATGTTTGTGGTGGAAATCCTCATGTTCGACTTCACCAAAACCGCCGCAATACCCCTCCTATTCTCGGCGCTCACCTCCACGCTGGTGGCCCATTTCGCCATGGGACCTGATGTCCAGTTCGCCTTCGTAGTCAACGACACGTTCAGCCTCAGCCAAATACCATTCTATCTGCTGCTTGGAGTTGTGTGCGCATTCGTATCCATCTATTTCCTACGCACCAGCGACTTCGTGGAGGACCTCCTTCACAGGATAAAGAATTCCGCGCTGAAAGTGCTGATTGGCGGCGCAGCGCTTGGATTGATGATATTCCTGTTCCCAGCCCTTTTCGGCGAGGGATACGGCAGCCTCACCAAGCTCATGGCCGGACACGGCAGCACGCTGATGGAGAACACCATATTCTCCCAAATGCCCATCATGGAGAGTCCTTGGATGGGCGTCATCTTCTTGTCTGCCATCGTGTTGCTGAAGGTGATCGCAACATCCACCACTATCGGCTCGGGAGGCGTGGGCGGCACATTTGGTCCCTCGCTCATCATTGGAGGCATGACAGGATACGCCTTGGCCCTATTCTGCAACAACCTCGGACTCCCCGCCCAGAGCACGGCCAACTTCGCCTTGGTAGGCATGGCCGCCGTAATGACGGGAGTGATGCACGCACCGCTGATGGCCACATTCCTCATAGCCGAAATCACGGGAGGATACGAGCTGCTGGTGCCGCTGCTGATAGCCGCAGCCACCACCACGCTTATCATAAACCCCTTTGAAAAGCATTCAATCTACGCCAGAAAACTAGCCCTGCACGGCGACCTTCTGACCCACGACATCGACTCCAGCGCATGGCAGCTCATCAACATGAGAGAGCTGATACAGACCAACTTCGTGATAGTGCGCGTAGGAGACAGACTGCGCGACCTCATCGAAGCCATCAAAAACTCAAAACGCAACGTATTCCCAGTGCTGACCAACGACGACAAGTTCGTAGGCGTAATCCACCTCGACAGCGTCCGCCACATCATCTTCCGACCCGAGAAATACGACGAACACGAAGTCACCCAGCTGATGACGCCCATCTCAGAAGGCGACATAGTCCACATTAGCGACTCTCCGGAATCGGTAGTGGCCAAGTTCCAAGGCAGCAACCGATACAATCTGATCGTGCTCGACGACGACGAGACCTATCTCGGCATACTCTCCAAGGCCGACTGCCTCACCGCCTACAGGCAATTCGTGGCCGAAGCGAGCGAAGAATAGCAAAAACTTTTCTCAGTTTCAATTTTTTTCGTATCTTTGTATGATGCGCGCCCGACCGGCGAGCACCATAAATTGTTTATTGTCAGAAATATAAATATAATTAAGATATAAAAATGCAGGCAAAAAGATTGATATTCGGACTCTCCGCCACCGTAATGATGGCCATTTCTAGCATGGGATGCGCTATGGCCCAGGACATAAAGGAGGCCTCCACCGACACTTTGATGAAGCATGTTCAAGCACTCTCATCTGAGCGCTACCAAGGCCGCCAGGCAG
This sequence comes from Bacteroidales bacterium, assembly GCA_024400415.1. Taxonomy (GTDB): domain Bacteria; phylum Bacteroidota; class Bacteroidia; order Bacteroidales; family P3; genus Colimorpha. The sequence continues at coordinate 25,089 of JAKSMS010000019.1, forward strand.
GCACCGAATCCTACTTCGACGCAGCCGAATACGTCATCAACGAGTTGTCAAACTACGGCGTCAAGCCATACAAGGGCGAATGGGCCCAGCTGTTCCAAATCGAATGCAACGAGGTGGAGTCGGCATCGCTCTACACCCACTCCATGCGTGACAACGCCACCGAGAAATACGTGCTGGGCAGCGACTTCGTATGCGCCGCCTCGACAGGAAGCGGCTACACCAACAGTCCGGCAGCATTCTGCGGCTACGGCATCGACCACGAAAGCTTCAACGAATACAAAGCCATGGACGTGAAAGGCAAAGTGGTCATCGTGATGAGCGGCGTGCCCAACTTCCTGGCAGCCGACATTGCCGAAAGCTACAGCACCATCCGCGACAAAGCCCGCGTAGCCCGCCAGCATGGCGCCCACTCCCTGATCGTGGTGAACATGAGCGAGACTTGCGGTCCCGACGAGGTACAGCTGCGCCTATTCAACGGCGAGGGCGAGCACTTCGACAAGTTCCCCATCCTGATGGTAACCCGCAACTGCGGAAGCGCCCTGCTCAACGGAGAACCTCGCTCATTTGAAGAATGCCTCTCCAACCTGCAGAGCGAGCATAAGATGCAGTCCTTCCTCATGGACAAGAATATCGAAATCAACGTCAACGCCCACTATAACGCCAAGGCCGTCACGGCCAATGTGGTAGGCGTGCTGCCCGGATTTGAGAAGCCGATGAGCAACGAATACATCGTTGTTGGCGCCCACCTCGACCACTCTGGCGCACAGGGAACCACCTGCATGTTCCCAGGTGCCGACGACAATGCCTCCGGCGTTGCCGCAGTGCTCGAAACCGCACGACTGCTCTCGCTTCAGCAGATCGAGCCTGCCAAGCGCAGCGTCATGTTTGTATTCTTTTCCGGCGGAGAGCTCCAGTCGCTGGGATCCCGCATCTTTGTATCCAACATCAAGCCCCTCAATGCCATCGAGGCATTCATCAACGCAGAATGCATCGGCACGGGCGACAGCATCGCCGTGCTGGGCAACAAGCGATTCCCTGCCCTCTATGGCATTGCCGACAGCATAGACCAGGCCACCACCAAGATGATGGTACACGGATTTGAGACAGCTCCTCGCGGAGATGCCGCAGCCTTTGCCCACATAGGAATACCCTCGCTGGTGTTCAGCACCCTCAACGGCAACAAGCATGTCCACACCCCTAGCGACATCGCCGAGGATATCGACCGCAACATGCTCACCAAGTGCGCCACACTTATGTTCCAGACCGTTTACGAGCTCACATGGGGCGACTACCAAGGACGCTCCCGCAGATCGAAAGCTTACAAATTCTAACCCAATAACCCTTTTCAAAAACTAACGGACACCATGTTCACCCTTTACAAAAAAGAACTGGCCAATTTCTTTTCATCGCTGATCGGATACATCACCATCATCGTATTCCTTGTAGTCAACGGACTGATGATCTGGGTGCTGCGATCAAGCTTCAACATCCTCGACTACGGATATGCCGACATGGAGGGCTTCTTCCTCGTGTCGCCATTCCTCTACTGGTTCCTCATCCCCGCCATCACCATGAGGATGATTGCCGAAGAAAAGAAAAACGGCACCATCGAATTCCTGCTCACCAAACCGCTCAAGGACATGACCATCATCTGGTCTAAGTTCCTTGCTGGCTGCACACTAGTGCTACTCTCATTGCTGCCCACCATCATCTACTACATTACCGTAGTGATTTTGGGCGACCCCGTGGGCAACATCGACTCAGGAAGCGTGATGGGATCCTACATAGGACTCTTGCTTCTCGGAACCGCATTTGTTGCCATCGGCCTCTTTTCCAGTTCGATTACCAACAATCAGATCGTAGCCTTCATCATTGCCGCCGTATTCTCGGCCTTTTTCTACCTCGGATTTGAATCCGTCTACAACATGAACATCTTGGGCAAGGCCGGACTCTTCGTCAAAGGTCTAGGCATGATGGACCACTACGAGTCGATGAGCCGCGGCGTGATAGATACCCGCGACTTCATCTACTTCTGCAGCGTCATCGCCCTATTCCTCATGATGACCCGCATCGTGCTCCAGAGCCGCAAATGGCATGGCTGGCACAAAAAGAAGAACCTGATGCGCAGCAATTGGCTCGAATTCGTTGCAGCCCTGTTCATCATCGTGTTCGTCAACGCCATCGGCCGCTATGTATTCACCCGCCTCGACCTCACTGCCGAGCACCGCTACTCACTCTCCGATTCCACCAAGAAGATGATCAAGGACGTTGACGAGACCATGCTCTTCCGCGTATACCTCGAAGGAGAGAACCTTCCCGCCGACTTCAAGCGCCTGCAGAACGAAACCAAAGAGATGCTCAACCAATTCAGAGCCTACAACAAACATATCGAATACGAGTTTGTAGACCCCAACGACTTCCCTGATACCCCTGAAGGCAACAAGGAGAAGCAGACCTTCTGGCAGAACCTCTATAAGAGCGGCATCCAGCCCCAGCAGGCCGTAGAAGAGGGCAGCGGCAACTCCATCACCCAGCTGGTGATCTGGCCCGCCGCCACCCTTATCTACAAGGGCGAAGAGACTACCACATCCCTACTCCAGCCTCTGATGGACGAGGCCATGGGCATGTCGCGCGCAAGCCAGGTCAACAATGCCATCAACGACCTCGAATACCAGCTCTCTAATGCCATCCACCGCCTCTCTAAAGGACAGAAGCCCCGCATCGGCTTTGCCACAGGCCATGGCGAGATTGACCGAGGCAACATCTACAACATGCAGATGGCCCTCGCCGAAGACTGCGTGATCGAGAACGTAGAGATTGACAGCAACGTGAACTGCTTGGTGACCACCATGCTTACCGCAGACTCCACCTACCAAAGGATGAATAAGTTCGACGTATTGGTAATCGCCAAGCCGAGAACGACATTCAGCGATAAGTCCCTCTATATCATCGACCAGTTTGTGATGTATGGCGGACGCATACTCTGGCTTATCGACCCCCTCGACGCCGACATGGACAGTCTGCAAAACGCACCTCAATTCATGGCTACGCGCTATCCGCTCAACCTCGACGAGATGCTCTTCACCTATGGCGTCAGAGTGAACTCCGACCTGATTATGGATATCCGCAGCCGCCAAATACCTATGGCTGTAGGCAATATTGGAGGCAGACCTCAGTACCGATTCTTCCCATGGTTCTATTTCCCTGAGATCGTAGCCAAAGGCACCAACCCCATCGTGAAGAACCTCAACCCGCTCAAGACCGAGTTCGTCAGCAGTATCGACCTTATCGACAACGGAATCCAAAAGACCATTCTGCTGAGCACCTCGGAATATACCCGAGTGAAGAATGCGCCTGCCATGATCGACCTAGGCGAATGCAACCAAGAGCCAGACCAGCGCCTCTACAACCGCAGCAACCTGCCCGTAGCCGTACTGCTCGAAGGCAAATTCCAGTCTATGTGGCGCAGCCGACTCACCCCTGCATGGACCTCTAGAAAAGAAATCGGATACAGATCAGAAAGCGATTCTACCAAGATGATCGTAATCTCTGATGGCGACATGATAAAGAACCAGTACAATTACGAAACCGGCATGGGCAAGCCTCTCGGCTTCGACCAGTATACCGGCGTGATGTACTCCAACAAAGACTTCCTCCTCAACTGCATCAACTACCTTGTAGGCGACGAGGCCATGATCTCTACCAGATCTCGCAGCGTCGAGATTCGCAAGCTCGACACCATGAAGATTGAAAATCACCGCCTGGCCTACCAGCTCCTCAACATCTTGCTACCCGGCCTCTTGGTAATCGTAGCAGGTATAGCCATTTTCTTTATTCGTAGAAATCGTTTCAAAAGCAAACACTGACTCTAAAAAAACAATATGAAAAAACGCAACCTCATCATCATCCTATCCGTGGCAGTATTAGGCGTTGCCGCGCTGATCATCACCGGACAGGGTGCTAAAAAATCGACATTCGAACAGAACTACCACATAGAGGATATATCGACCATCACCAAAATATTCATGGCCGACAAACAGAACAACTCCGTCCTCCTGACCAAGGGTTCAGACACCAACGATACTGTCTGGATGATCGACAACCAGTACGAAGCCAACCAGTCTATGGTACAGCTGCTGCTCGAGACGCTGCACGACATGCGCATCCGTAGCCAGGTGAACAAGAGCGCCGTGCCTAACGCCATCAAGAACATCTCGGCCAACCACGTAAAATGTGAGGTGTACCAGAGAAAGCCTCTCATCAATTGGTTCGGCGGCGCCTTGCAGCTGTTTTGGAGAGAGAAGCTGACAGCCACCTACTTTGTCGGTCATGAGACCCAAGACAATATGGGAAACTACATCTTCCGCGAAGGCGACGACGTGCCCTATATCGTTCATATCCCTGGATTCCGAGGATTCATATCTCCTCGATTCGTGACGGACGCCAACCTGCTCCGCAGCCACCGCATCGTCAACCTCAACGTGAAGCAGATCCAATCCGTAGCACTCAACATCACCAATAGCCCCGAGGAGTCATTCCTTATCGAGCGCGCTGGCGACATGTTCTCCTTAAAGATTGGCAACAACCCCAACTACGTTACTGCTTTCGACACCGCAAGAGTAGCCCAGATGCTCCTTTCATTCTCGAACCTAAACTTTGACGAATTCGCCAAAAATGTGCCTCAAGCCGAACTCGACACCACATTCAGCCGCAAGCCCGTCACCATCCTAACCATCACCGATACTGCAGGAACATCCTATAAGGTGGCCACCTATCAGAAATACATCAACCCTGAAGATGCATCCAAACTCGGCAGCAAAGACCTCAGCGAAGTCTTCGACCTCAACCGCATGTATGCCATCCTCAACGAGAAAGACACCGTACTCATCCAGTACTTCAGCTTCGATAATATCCTTCAGCCTGCCAGCTACTTCATGGGCCGAGAAAAACAATACTTCACCGAATGAAGCCGCTGATACTGATCACCAACGACGACGGATACTCCGCCAAGGGTATTGCCGAACTCAGCAAGATTGCTGCTGAGTTTGGCGACGTAGTGGTTATGGCTCCAGACCTCAACGCTTCGGGCAAGAGCCATTCGCTCACTACCGACCGTCCTCTCAGGGTAACCCCTATCTCTCATAACGAAGGGGTATCGGTATTTGCCTGCAGCGGCACTCCTGTAGACTGCGTCAAATTAGCGTGCGAACACTTCTGCTGCCGCAAGGCCGACCTCGTGCTCAGTGGAATCAACCATGGGAGCAATGCCTCTGTCAACGTGCTCTATAGCGGCACTATGGGAGCCGTCATCGAAGCCTCAAACAATGGCTATCCTGCCATAGGATTCTCCATCCTCGACCACGACCCTGATGCCGACTTCAGCCTTTGCATCCCTTATATCAGACAGATCATCTCTACTGTCATCGAAAAGGGCCTTCCAGAAAAGGTATCGCTCAATGTCAACTTCCCTCAGGCCTCCGCAGAAGGGTATCAAGGTTTGAAGATATGCCGCGAATCCAAAGCATTATGGAGCGATAGCTTCGAGCGCCGCCAGGACCCTCATGGCGCAGACTACTACTGGCTCACCGGCAACTTCATCTGCGACGACAAAGCACCTGATACCGACCAGTATGCACTCGAGAATGGCTATGTCTCCGTGGTGCCTACCACTACCGACTTCACTGCTCATGCAGCACTCAGCACACTCACCAAACAGTTTGAACAATGAGTATTCGAGATATCGCAAACCAAGACAATAAGATGGTCGGTGCTTCCGCCATACTGCTCAGCGAGCTGGGATGTGCCGCAGTACTCTTGATAGTGCTTCTAGCATTAGGGATAGCGCCATTGGCTAACATCAATTATTGGTCGCTCATCTTCATTCCAGCGCTGTTCACCCTTCGCTACTACATGAAGAAGAAGATCTACCTGACCACTACCAAGAGCGCCATCGTCACGCTGGCCATTACATTCATAGCCTACATGGCCCTATTCATCAAATTTGCCAATATTAATAAGGTATTATAATATATCATGAGATACTACATCATAGCAGGAGAGGCTTCAGGCGACCTTCATGGCGCCAATTTGATGAGAGCCATTTGCAAGACCGACCCCGAAGCCGAAATCCGATTCTGGGGCGGCGACGCCATGAAGCAAGTGGGCGGCACTCAGATGCGCCATATCAAAGACCTCGCCTTCATGGGCATCATCGAAGTAGTATCCCATCTCGACACCGTGCTAGGCAACATCAAGTTCTGCAAACACGATATCGAGCTGTTCCACCCCGATGCCATCATCTATATCGACTATCCGGGATTCAATCTCAAAATAGCCAAATGGGCTCATTCCAAAGGCTACCGCAACTACCACTACATTTCTCCTCAGATATGGGCATGGAAGCAGGGCCGGCTCAAAGCCATGCGCCGCGATCTCGACAAGCTGTTCTACATCCTACCTTTCGAAAAGGACTACTATGCCGACAATAAGCTCCCTCAAGCCGAATATGTGGGACATCCCCTTCTCGATGCAGTCGAGAAATTCCAATCATCCTCTCCCCTAGTCGATACCGACAAGAAGATCATTGCCCTGCTGCCTGGCAGCCGCAGCCACGAACTGAAAAAGACACTGCCCACCATGGTTCAGTTGGCCGAACGCCACCCCGAATATCAATTTGTGATTGCCGGCATGAACCTTCTCGGCGACGCATTTTACCGTCCCTTCATCAAGGATAATATTCAAGTGGTATACGACAAGACCTATCAGCTTCTCTCCCAAAGCCACGCCGCCGTGGTATGTTCGGGCACAGCAACCCTTGAGACGGCCCTTTTCGGAGTCCCCCAGGTTGTCTGCTATAGCGCCAACCCTTTATCTATCGCCATGGCACGCCTTCTCATTGGCAACAAAATCAAGTTCATATCCCTAGCCAACCTCATCGCCGACAAAGGGATTGTGACCGAGCTGATTCAAAACGAATTCAATCTCGGAAGACTCGAAGCCGAGTTCGCCTCTATCTGTACCGATGACGCCCTACGCCAGAAGATCCATGAAGGCTACGCAGAAGTCCGCCAGATACTTGGCAATGGAGGAGCATCTCTTCGCGTTGCCCAAGCCATCTATCAATCCCGACACTAAAAAGTTCACAATTTGAAACACCAATTAATACATATTATCCTATTATTAGCCGTCACACTGCTACCCCTCTCATCTAGCGCTGATAGGGTCAAGGTGCGTCTATTTTCCAACAACACCATCAGCGTGATGTACGTATCCTTCGACCTCGGAGAATACAATCTCTATGGCGATGCGACCCTACTTAGCGAATCCCTAGGCGAAGGCAAATCCGTCGAAGTAAAGCCTGTCGGTACCGAGGTTCAGATCTCTGTGGACGGCTACAACTACGGCACCTTTCACAACGCACGGCTCGAAGCCACCGACACGGCCTGCATCCTCTGCCTCAACCCTTCTGGAGTGAAGCAGCGCACTTACGAAGGCAACCTCGTCATATCCACACTCAAGAGCGGCAGCCTCTTGATCGTCAACGACGTTGAATTCGAGACCTACCTGGCTGGAGTCGTTCAGAGCGAGATCTACGGCAACTACTCCGACATCTTCCGAGTACAGGCCATCATAGCCCGCACTTGGGCCATGCGCAATATCAACAAGCACAGCAAAGATGGCTATAACTTCTGCGACCACGTCCACTGCCAAGCCTACCACAACCGCTGCATACGCCCCGACATCATGCTCGGCACCATGGCTTCCAGCGGGGAGACCGTGGTAGATAGCGACGGACATCTTATCGAAACCCCGTTCCACTCCAACTCTGGCGGACAAACTGCCAATTCTGAGGATGTCTGGCGCAACGCAGTGCCTTATCTGAGATCTGTTCCCGACACCTTCAGTTTCAACATGAAGCAGACCGACTGGACCAAGACCATCAGCCAAGACAAATGGCTCAGCTACTTCCAGAAGACGCACAAGCTCGATATCTCTAATCCTGAAATCAAAAATGAGCTCCTCTCCTTCTCTCAAGTTGAACGCAAATCGAAAATATGCGGCATCAGCCTCACTCGAGTCCGCACCGACTTCCAACTCAAAAGCACCTTTTTCAGCGTGGAAGCCGCTAACGGCAACGTCATTCTTCACGGACACGGCTACGGCCATGGAGTAGGCCTCAGCCAAGAAGGCACCATCCGCATGGTAGGCCTCGGCATCGCTTACGACAGCATCATCCGCCACTACTACACCGGAGCCCATGTCCACCACGACGAGTCTACACCAAAGAACTATGTAGAGAATTACGTTCGCCAGATAGAGAAAATCATCGAAGAGGATAAGAATAAGAAGACTCAGGTACACTCCAAAAAGGACGATTGGCTCGGACGACTCTTCCGTGTACGCGACCGCGAAGACCGCGAGGAAGTTTACGACGAGAAGCAGAACAACGACTCCGAATGGAAATACGATTGGTAAACAAATAATAACAATTCGATATGAAAAGAATAATGACACTTGCCATGGCGTTTATCTCCATGATGGTAATCGCCGGTTGCACCAAAGAATGCGAAGAGTGCGACATCCTGAACGACAACCATCAGCTTGAGGAATTCCTCGGCACTTACGACCTTGCCATCACCTATACCACAGAGGTCAATGGTGAAGTAGGCGAAGGCACAAGCGAACTTCACGGCACGCTCTCAATCCGTCAGCAGGAAGATCCTGAGGTAGTTGAAGTCATCGGCGTCGTAAATATCAGCGGCCAGGAAGTCACCTTCTACAGCACACTAGGATACCTCAACCAATACGGACAGCTACAACTAGAGCCCAGCACCTATATCAACCCCAACTCCGGACTCGCCGCCGATATCACTTACGAACCTATTATCAAGCAAACCCCGCTACTGTTCCGATCCGAACTCAACGCAGTGGTTTCGGGCATGGTCGTAACCTATAATATGGAAAACACTTGCAATAAGATTGACTAATTATGAAAAAGATACTCCTACTCCTCAGCGCACTTATCCTTACGATATCCTGCGCAATGGCACAGAAGGGCGACTGGATCTCCATTAAGCAGGCTGCCCAACAGCAAAACACCACCAAACTGTATGTGGTCGACTTCTACACCTCATGGTGTGGATGGTGTAAGAAAATGGATGCTGAGACTTTCAACGATCCCACGGTGAAGAAACTCCTCAACAAGTACTATATCCCTGTCAAATTCGACGCCGAAGGCCAAGACGAATTCTCGTGGATGGGCAAGACCTATACCGGCAATCCCAGCCAGAATGGCCGCAAAACGCCCCATCAGTTCGCCTATGCAATCCTTGGACAAAAAATGGGATATCCTTCCACTGCCATCTTCTCTTCCAATAAGTCTTTGATGACAGTACTCCCAGGCTACTACAAGCCCGAAGACTTTGCCATGATCCTTTGGTACTTTGCCTCTGGAGACTGCAACAAGTACTCTTGGGAGAAATACGAGAAAATCTTCGACCACGACATTCGGCCTGCCATGCTCAAAGCATTAAAGTAGTCCTCTAAAAAAAGGGGAGTTCTATAAATTAAAAAACTGCTAATCATTTGTTTATGTCAATATTTTTTCATATCTTTGCAAAATAATTGAAGAGTCTTGATATGGCATACAAAAAATCATCTGAAACAGGCATGTTCGACCAGGAATTCACCCTTGAAGCACTTTCTGGAATCGGGAACCCACTATCAGCCCTCAAGGAGGTGCTGGATTTTGAGCAGTTCCGACCAATACTTGAGCCTGTGTTCGCTAAGGAGAATC
>JAKSMS010000002.1 GCA_024400415.1 Bacteroidales bacterium
CCTGGGTCTCAGCCACGCAGAAGTCCATAGGCATGGCCTGTACGTTGTTCATCTGCTTGCCGGCCTCATGCTGGAGCATGACGTTGCCCACCTGGGGACCGTTGCCGTGGCCGATAACCACGTTATAGTTGCGTTTGAGCAGGTTGCAGAGCGACTCGCAAGTCTCCTCTACGTTCTGGAGCTGTTCTTGGTAAGTGCCTTTCTGGCCGCTGCGGAGCAGGGCATTTCCACCAAAAGCCACTACGGCTAATTTTCTCATTTATGTCTTATTATTTAGTTTTCAGTTTGATATGCCTTTCTTCGTGTGTGGAAGAAAAATGCAAATATACGCATTTTTATTTATTGTACAAGGATTAATTTGTTTTTTAACTCCTTTGTGGCTACTTTCTTGTGGTGTTTTTTTGCGATTCTTTTCTGCCTTTGTGCGCAATAATTGTTGCGGGCTTACGTTATAGAAATCTATAATTTAAATGCCGATGATCGATATCGATACTACTAATCTTGTGCCTCAGGAGCGCCTGCTTGCCAACGGCAATCCGCTGTATTGCTTCTATTCGGATGCGGTGGAGCTTGTGAAGGTGGACTTCTCTTTCGAGGCTGGATCCTGCTATCAGCCCAAGCTGCTGGTTGCCGCCGCTACCGCCTCGCTGATCGGCGAGGGCACCGCGCGGCATTCTGCCACAGAGATTGCCGAGTTTATGGACTTTAGGGGCATTGTGATTGAGCGCAATCCCGACGTCACGACCCCGACGATCACGTTCTATACGCTTAAGAAGTTTCTCTCGGAGCTGATTCCCTGGATGCATGAGATTCTCACCCAGTCGGTTTTTCCGCAGGAGGAATTCGACGTGTATGTGGCCAAGCATCGCCGCCAGCTGATGGCGCAGCGCCTGAAGACTTCGGCCGTGGCTATGACGGCTGCCTATGAGGCCCTGTATGGCAAGGACCACATGCTGGGCCGCTATGCCCTGCCGGAGGACTACGACAGGCTCACGGTAGAGGACGTGCGCGACTTTTACGCCCAGCGCTACCATCTCGGCGGGGCGCATATCGTGATTGCGGGCAACTATGACGACGAGCATCTGGAACAGATCGACAGCCTTTTCGGCGGCTATCCGCCTATGAAGCCCGATCTGCGAAGCCTGGCTGTTGCGCAGCCGATGAAGGGCGGCGTGCAGCGCGTGCCGCTGGAAGGTGCCGTGCAGAGCAGTATCCGCATAGGTCGCATACTTCCAATGGATTGGGATTCGGAGGGGTATGCCAAATTCTTGGTGCTGACCACATTGCTGGGCGGCTACATGGGCTCGCGACTGATGGCCAGCGTGCGCGAAGAGAAGGGCTACACCTATGGCATTTCGGCCCACACGCATATCTATAGAGGGTCGATAGTGTTCTTCATCACTACCGACGTGGGAGTCCAGGTGACGGACCTTGCCGTGGAGGAGATCTTCCGCCAGATAGAGCTGTTGCGCACGGAACCCGTGGCTGAGGAGGAGCTGGCCCTGGTGTGCAGCGTGATGGAGGGCGACTTTATCCGCAGCATCGACGGCATCTTCGAGCGTTCGGAGCGCTACCGCCAGATGTACAGCACCGGTGTCACCGAGCGCTTCCGCGAACGCTATTTCGAAGCCTTGGCGTCCATCGCGCCGGCCGACATACAGGCGCTGGCCCAGCGCTATCTGGACCCCCAGGAACTGAACCTTACCATCTGTGGAAATTAAGAGTTAAGAATTATGAAAAAAATATTCATCCTTTTACTATCATTCATCGCCATGGGCGCCACCATGGCTCAGACGACAGACCAGCTCTCGGAGATGAACCCCGAGACCGACCCCGTGATACTCAACCGCATCTCGGAGTGGCAAGACCTCAAGTTCGGATTCATGGCCCATTGGGGCATTTACGCCCAGTGGGGCGTGGTGGAGTCGTGGAGCATCTGCAACGAGCCCTGGATTACGCGCAACGGCGAGAACTACTACGACTACATGCGTCGCTACCAAGCGCTTAACAAGACCTTCAACCCGCGCCATTTCGACGCCAATGCCTGGGCGAAGGCTGCCAAGGAAGCCGGCATGAAGTACTTCATCTTCACCACCAAGCATCACGACGGCTACTGCCTCTTCGACTCGAAGTATACCGACTACTCATCGATGCACAGCCCATATCATGGCGACATCGTGGGCCAGGTGGTGGACGCCTTCCGCAACCAGGGCTTCTGGACCGGACTCTACTTCTCCAAGGCCGACTGGCACCACGACGACTACTGGGCACACGAGTGGGCCACCCCCGACCGCAATGTGAACTACGACCCCACAGAACATCCAGAGCGCTGGCAGCGCTTCTGCGACTTCACCTACAACCAGGTGAAGGAGATCACCCACAACTACGGCGATATCGACATACTCTGGTTTGACGGCGGCTGGTGCCGCCCAGCATGGAGCGTGGACGACGAGGTGCGCGACTGGCTCGGCTGCAAGGGCTGGATACAGGACGTGAACATGCCCCGCATCGCCAAGATGGCCCGCGAGAACAATCCCGACATGCTGATCGTAGACCGCACCGTGCACGGCCGCTATGAGAACTATCGTACCCCCGAGAAGGAGGTGCCTGGCGAACTGCTGCCCTATCCCTGGGAGACCTGCATGACCATGGGCGACTCATGGTCATACGTGCCCAACGACAACTATAAGTCCACCCGCACCCTTGTGCACATGCTGTGCGACGTGGTGGCCAAGGGCGGATGCCTGCTGCTCAACGTGGGTCCCGATGCCGAAGGCCGCATTCCGGATACCGCCCTGCTCCGCATGAGGGAGATGGGCGAGTGGCTCGCCGCCAACGGCCGCGCCATCTATTCCACCCGTCCGCTCAAGCCCTATGCCGAAGGCGACTGGCGCTTCACCCAGAGCAAGGACGGCAAGACCTGCTACATGATCTACCTCGTGCCCTCCGACGCAAAAGGCAAGCTGACCGTGGAGCTCCCCACCGATGTGGTGAACCTCAAGCAGTATAAGCGTAGCGTCCTCGCCGGCGGCAAGATCAGCGGCACCAGGCTCACCATCGCCAACCCGCAGGCCACACCTGCCGTGGTGGTGCGGCTCTCCCGATAACAACACCGCATGGTATAGAAACTAACAGAGGCTGCCCAACGGCAGCCTCTTATTCTATGCACCGAATGCCGGAATCCTATTGGGAATCTGCCATGGTTCTTGCCGATAGTGCAGAGGCTTCCATAATGGGCTGTTGTTCAGGCCTATTTGTGCTATATCTCCTTTTATTCTCCTTTTTATCTCCTTTTTTTCTCTTTTTACAGAAAACAGATAAAAAACAGAATAAAAGGAGATAAAAAGGAGATATAGCGCCAATAGTCCTCAATTACTGCCTTTTACAGTGGGGGTTTTCTGCTCACGGTACGGCCTTCGTGGATAGCCGGTATCTACGATTCGAGGCATGAAGTAAAAAAAAGGTGATTATATACAAGTTGTCCACAACAATAGCAAATACTCTCTCTTTGCTTGCGCAAAGAATTGAGACTGAAAGAAATTATCAGAAATCAATCAGAAATAATGTTCGCATAGGTCTATTTCTGGATAATTTCTGGACATTTCTTTCAGTCCTAATGTTTTGCATTGCAAAACGAGGGTGTGTTTGGACAACACGTATATAGTTGCCAAAAAAAAAGGGCAGCGATGGGCTGCCTTTTCTTTTTGAATGCAGACGTGGCGGCAGATTTTTTTTTGCCTCACATGAACCTGAGGGTTAGTCGGATAGGGGAGTGGCGGTAGAAAAAATGAAAGATATTGATATTGAAAAACAATAAAAAGCGGATTATCGGGTTATTATGTTGTCAATTTACAATAAAGAACTATAATGAATACTTCTAATACTGCCAAGAACTGGAAAAACAGCGGGCATAAGTGTGCGTACTTTTTTGTTGCATTATTGCATTTTACGACTCCCGACGAGATATATAGGATAGCGCACAGCCACTTTTTGGAGACGCCTCGTGAAGGCCGCATCTGCCGACAGCTGGTGCGCCTGGGCGTGCTCAAAGAGGTAGAATAACCCCAATATATTATAGATAAGATGAACACGATAGAATTTGAACTCCGTGGCGGAGCTGACGACTACATCCAGCTCATCCAGCTGCTGAAAGCCGTGAACTGTGTGGAAACGGGCGCCGACGCCCAGGCCCTTGTGATGGAAGGGCTCGTGAAGCGCAACGGCGAAGTAGAGATGCGCAAGCGTGCCAAATGCGTGTCGGGCGACGTGGTAGAGCTCGACGATATCCGTATCGTGGTGAAATGAGGCAGAAAAAAGTAAAGAAAATTTTGCCAGTTTGAGAAAAGTTTGTATCTTTGCATATCCAAAAAAGGATAGAATATTTATTAACTAATTAAAAATTAAAGTATTATGCCTGCAAGAATTAGATTACAGCGTCATGGTAAGAAGAATCAGCCTTTCTACCACATCGTTGTTGCGGATGGTCGTGCACCTCGAGACGGAAGATTTATCGAGAAACTTGGCACTTACAATCCAATGACTAACCCCGCTACTATCGACATCAACGTTGATAGCGCATGCGAGTGGCTCAAGAATGGTGCTCAGCCATCTGACACCGTTCGTCGTATCCTCTCTTATAAAGGTATCCTCCTGAAGCGTCATCTCCAGATCGGCGTTGAGAAGGGTGCTATCAGCCAGGAACAGGCTGACGTTAAATTCCAGCAGTGGCTCGACGCTAAGCAGAGCAAGATCGCTGGCGTAAAGAGCACCGCTGAAGCTGAGAAGCGCAACGTAGCTAAGGCTCGCCTCGAAGGTGAGAAGAAGGCTAACGAGGCTAAGGCTCAGGCCGTAGCAGCTAAGCGCGCAGCAGCCGCTGAGGCTGAGGCAGCAGCAAAGGCCGAGGCTGAGGCAGCTGAGGCTCCTGCAGAAGAGGCAACCGAGGCACCAGCCGAGGCTTAATCGACAGAGCAGAAATATTAAGAAAAGCGGCTCCTTAATGAGGAGCCCTTTTTTTGTGTCGATGTTTGGTGCTATAGATGGTGTTGGGCGCAATGAACGAATCCAAAACAAAAGGCCGTAGCAAAGTGCTACAGCCTTTCTATATTTCGACTGATATCAACCTCAAGCCCTCATCGGGATGAAGCTATTCGATGTTGTGGCAAGAGACTTATCTAGCGTTCTTAGCCTCGATGGTCATAGTGGTGTGAGGAACCACGCGCAGGCGCTCCTTGGGAATCAGCTTGCCGGTAACCTTGCAGATGCCGTAAGTGCCGTTGGCGATGCGAACCAAGGCGGCTTCGAGGTCGCGGATGTATTTTTGCTGACGGGCGGCTAGTTTGGCGTTCTCTTCCTTAGAGAGAGTGGTGCTGCCCTCCTCCATGGTTTTGAATACAGGAGCGGTATCGTCGGCGCTGCGTTCGCTTTCGGACATGATCTCCTTCAGCTGTTCGAGGTTCTTTTTTGCCTCCTCCATTTTGGACATGATGAGCTCCTTAAATTCCTCCAGTTCTTCTGGAGAATAGCAGGTCTTTTCTTGTTGGGAATGAATATCTGCCATAATTGTATGTTTTATTATATTTTGGAATTGCAAAAATATGAAATTTCATCCAAACTACCAAAAAAACATATCAACACTAATTGTTATTATCTTCCAAGTATAAGTCAATCAGTCCTTTTGGTGCTTCGATAAGCAACGTTTTATTCTCGCGGTCAACATTTTTTATCACCTCATCTATTACGGGTATTAGAATCTCCTTTCCGGAATTCATGATTTGGAATAGGGGCTGTGCCGGATATTCTATCACCGTCTCGAGTCGACCGATAGGACCTTTCTCCACATCTACCACTTCAAATCCTTCAACCTCATGGAAGTAGAATTTGTTGCCTTCGAGTTTAGGGAGCACGTCGAGTGGAAGATAGAGTTCGCGACCTACTAATGAGGCTGACTCATCAGGCGTGAGGTCTTCGAAAGTCACGATGGCTTTGTTGGAGGACGAGAAGTTCAGCTCCTCGATAAAGTATGGCACCAGGCCATTCTTCGTCTCTACCAATACTGAATCCAGTTCGGCATATTCAGAAGGGTCGTCGACATCTAAAAAAAAGATCACCTGTCCTTTTACTCCGAAAGGCTTAGTGATGCGTCCAATATAGAAACATTCGTCTTTAGTCATATATCAATAAACGCCAAACGTCTCGAAATATTGCGCATCAACGACCTTTCGTCCTTTATATCGTGGGAATGGCATCGAGGAGGTGGCGAGTGTATTCCTGCTGAGGGTTGGCAAAGAGGCCGTCGGCCGTGTTTGTTTCAACGATGCGTCCTTGCTGCATAACCATAATGCGGTCGCTGAGGAACTTGACCACCGAGAGGTCGTGGGTAATAAAAAGGTAGGTGAACCCATAATGGCACTTTAGGCTGTTGAGGAGGTTGAGCACTTGGGCTTGAACAGACACGTCGAGTGCTGATACGGATTCGTCGCACACCACGAGTTCGGGCTGTAGCACGAGGGCTCGGGCGATGCATACGCGCTGGCGCTGTCCGCCGCTGAATTCGTGGGGGTATCGCTGATACCAGTCGGGCTGGAGTCCTACCTGCTCCATGAGCTGCAGCACTTTCTCGCGACGTTCTCGGGTGTTATTGTAAAGCCCATGTATGCGGAGGGGCTCCATGATGGCGTCGCCAATCGTGATGCGGGGATTGAGTGAGGAGTAGGGGTCTTGGAAGATGATCTGCAGCTTGGTGCGCAGTCGCTTCATCTGGTGATCGTTGAGGCTGTTGATGGACTGCCCGTTGTAGCTGATCTGCTGAGACTGAGATTCGATGAGTCGGAGTATGGATCGGCCCAGCGTTGTCTTGCCGCAACCCGATTCGCCTACAAGGCCGAGCGTCTCGCCCTTATAGATGTCGAAGCTGATGTGGTCTACGGCTTGGAGCGTTTTTCGTGGCTTGCCAAAGAGGCTTTTCTTGAGCGTGTAGCTGACAGAAAGGTCGCGTACCGATAGCAGGGGAGTGGTGTGCTCTTCTAGCGGACGCTCAGTGCTGTCGGGTTGGCGCCCCTCCATGAAATCTGCTACGGTGGGCAGATTCATAGGTCGGCTGTTGAGCGGCGGACGGCAGGCTAATAGCCCTTGGGTGTAAGGGTGCTGGGGGTTGTGGAGGATGGTCTCGGCGAGACCTCTCTCAACGATGGATCCATGGTACATCACGGCCACCTCGTCGGCTATCTGATTGATGACCCCGAGGTCGTGGGTGATGAAAATGATGGCGATATTGCGTTGCTTCTGCAGCTGGCGCAACAGGGTAAGGATAGTCTTCTGAACGGTGACGTCGAGTGCCGTAGTGGGTTCGTCGGCGATGATGAGGTCGGGGTTGCAGATGAGGGCCATGGCGATGATGACGCGTTGCTTCTGTCCGCCCGAAATCTCGTGGGGGTAGGAGTTGAAGATTTTCTCAGGGCGCGGCAGCATTACCTCTTCGAAAAGGGCGATGGCTCTGCGACGTGCCTCTTTTCGGCTCACCGATTCGTGCATGCGGAGCATCTCTACCACTTGGTCGCCGCAGCGCTGTACGGGGTTTAGTGCGGTCATGGGCTCTTGGAATATCATGGAGATATGGCGGCCGCGTATCTGTCGCATGCGCGACTCTTTGGCGGTGAGTATCTCTTCGCCAAGGAATCGGATGCTTCCGCTGGTGCGGCTCTTCTTCTCGGGCAGCAGACGCATGAGGGCAAGCGTGCTTACCGACTTGCCAGACCCCGATTCTCCTACGATTCCGAGGGTGCGGCCTTTCTCAAGACTGAGGTTGATGCCATGCACCACTTCGTTCTCTTTGCCGTCGTGGAGGAATGAGATGTGGAGGTCGTTGATTTCTAGAAGAGCCATTTTCGTTTATGATTTGTGGATTATTCGCACGTTCTATTTATAATATAGGTATCCCATCTTGTTTGGTGAGAAGAGTTCGGCGGCAAGCTGCTGAAGGTCTTCGGCGGTTACGCTCATGATGTCGGCGTTCATTTCCTCGAGGGTGTCTACGTGGTCGAAGGCCAGGTTGGCTTTGCCGATAGACTGCATCTCGTTGAGTCCCGACTCGCTGCTGATGGCCATTTGTCCGATATACTGCTGCTGGGCGGCGCGAAGCTGGCGCAGCGTCAGCGGATGTTGTGCCATGCGGTCTAGTTCGTCGAGTATGAGGCCGGTGGCCCGCTCTTGGGAGTCGCCGTCGATGCCGGCATAGATGTAGAAGAGTCCCGAGTCGGTGAATGGGGTATATTGCGACTCAATGGTGTAGCAGAATCCGTAGCGTTCGCGTATGGCCACGTTGAGTCGCGAGGTCATGGCAGGTCCTCCCAGGATGTTGTTGAGCAGCGAGAATGCCGTCTTCTTCTCATTGAAGAGGCTCGGAGCCTCGCAGCCGATAAGGGCATGCACCTGATGGGTATGCTTGTTGACGGTCTTCTCGAAGGGGGTGAATATCGGCGCTGTGCTTCGGTCGGCGGCTGAGGTGCGAGCTGGGATGTCTCCAAAGTATTTTTCGCAGCGGCGCACCAGTTTGTCGAAGTCTGCGTTTCCAACCACGGAGATCACCATGCGGTCGGGCGTATAGTTCTGTGCGAAGAATTCTGATAGTGTATGGGTGGTGAAGTGGCGCACGTTCTTTTTTGTGCCCAGTATGTTATGGGCGATAGGGTGGGTGCCGAAGGCTATCTCCTCAAAGTCGTCGAATATAAGGTCGGCAGGACTGTCTTTGTAGGAGTTGATTTCCTCGATGACCACCTCTTTCTCCTTGTCGATCTCGTGCTTCGGAAAGGTGGAATTGGCTATCAGGTCGGCAAAGAGTTCTAGGCAGCGGTCCAGGTGGATGCTGAGCGAAGAGGCGTAGATGCAGGTCTCTTCCTTGGTGGTGTAGGCGTTGAGTTCGCCGCCAACTCCGTCGATGCGGTTTTGGATATGGAAGGCTCTGCGGTGGGTGGTTCCCTTGAAGATGGAGTGCTCTATGAAGTGTGCTATACCCTCCAGAGGGCCCTGTTCGTCGCGCGAGCCTATGTTGATGTAGACGCCCGAGTGGGTTACTGGCGAGTCGTTGCGCCTAAAGATGATGCGTATTCCGTTATTTAGAGTATGGTAGTGGTACATGATTGCGTTGATTGTTGAGTATCGACCCCCACACCACTACCAGCATGATGCCGGCAAGGGTTTCGAGGGTGTCTTCGTTGATGAACGATACCAATACCAGCGCCGCCAGTGCTATGCTGAGCAGCGGCATTCTTTGGCCTTGGCGTAGCCCTCTTGCCACGAAGAAGACTATCAGCAGGAAGCCGACGAATCCGAAGGTGAGTATGAAGGTGAGGTATTGGTTGTGGATATGTTTAGTAGTGTCGGCTATAGGGGAGTCGGTCTCCTGTAGGCGCTGATGGGCAATGTCCACCACGTCGCCAGTCCCTACTCCCAGCCAGGGATTCTCTTTGATGCACATCCATCCGTTGTGCCACAGTTCGAGGCGTTCTAGCATGGTGAATCCGCGTATGGATGACTGTCTGCGGCCTGACTCGTACTCGTAAAGTATCTGGTCGAAGAACTTCCTAGGGCTCCCTTGCCGCAGATAGCTGGGGTTGGCGATTCCCTTCTCGATGGCGGCGATATCCTGCTGCGACAGCTGGCAGATGCCGGCGCTGTCTTTGGCGAGATTCATACAGTTGAGGTATCTGACGAGGGCGCCGTAGAGCGGATATCCTACCTCGGTTATCGAGTCTAGCCCTACCTGGCTATGCTTGGGCCATTCGCTATAGAGCTCTTGGTCGCAGATGTAGTTGTTCACATAGCCGCCGCGTTCCACGAATCCGTCTTGCCGGTGCGTGTAGGGGGTGCCATTTTCTGTGTGGGTTGCCAGAGGTTCGGTCGAGAGGCTCCTCAGCCGATAATAGTCGTTGACGTAGCAGGCCGTCAGTCCGCCCAAGCCTAGCAGCAGTACCGTTGTTGCAACGGCGGCGGCCTTGTTGCCACTGCGCAAGGCGGCAACAACTATCATCACGGCTAGGGTGATGATTCCGGTGTAGGACTGCTGCAGCAGTAGGAATGCCAGCAGCCAGATGCCTAGCAGAGCCATGAGGGCTCTGATCAGTGCTTTGGACATGTGGGGCACTTCTACCTTGCGTATGTCGGCGGCAATAATGGCCAGCGCTAGGCATATCTCCAACGAGAATCGTATGTGGGAGATATATGGGTTGAGTTCGCGGTAGGGGAGGTCTGGTATAGTGAGGAATCGCACCACGCCTATGAGGGTCACCACGCCCATCGTTGTAAGAAATATCGCCTTGAGGTGGGTCAGTATGGACTCTTCCAGCGGCCGCGAAGTCATCACTACCAGCGGTATGGCCAGCAGCGGCAGCTTCTTGCGTATGTCGTCCAAGCCGTAGCTGATATTGCTGCTCCACAGCAGTCCGATCAGGTGCAGGGCGAAGATCAACACCACGGCCTGCAGCAGCCTGTTGTGTCTCAGCTGAGCCCACTTGTATCGCCAGTCGCCTTCCACAATCCAGTTGGCCAGCAGGAATACCCACATCATGTTCATGAAGAAGTTGCTGGTGGGCATAGCTATCATCAGCACACTCAGTAGGAGTATGTAGATGTTGCGGGTGATGGTGTGTAGGGTCAGGTGCACTTGCGGTTATTTTTTTATTTGCCAAGCAGTTTGCGGTACTGTTCCTTGTCGTTCAGGATTTCGGCGGCCTTCTTCACTACTGGGTCGTTCTTTATGGCGCCTTCAATGCGGCCTTTCTGGTAGTAGTAGCGCACCAGGATTTCGTTCCGCAGCATTTCGCTGATTTCATCGCGATGCTTCTTGATGTCGGCAGCCTTGTCGTCTTTCAGTTTCTGCTCCAGCTGCTTTATTTCCTCGTCCAGTGCGTCGATATACTGTTCCTCTTTGGCCACTTTGCGCAGCTCGCCGAGCATGCGCTCTGTGAAGGTGGAATAGTCGTAAGACTTGTCGCTGAGGAATTTCACGAAGTCGTCGTAGATCTCGTCGGTAATCTCAAATTCTCCGGCAGGTGCAATGGATGGGTGCTCTTTGCTGAACTTGGTGGCGTAGTCGAACACCAGCTGCTTCTGCACTAGGGCGATAGCAAGTCCCGACATATATTCTGGTTCAATCTCCACATCGGGTTCGATGCCGAATCCGTCGTATACGGTGCGGCCGTTGCGGGTCTTGAAGGCGGTCTTCAGCGAGTCGGGCACCTTGAGGGCCTTTCCATTCTCGTCACGGTGGGTGTAGTCGATGGCCTGAATGCATCGTCCGCTGGGAATGTAGTATTTCGACACCGTCACCTTCATCTGTGAGTTGTAGGCCATGGGGAGTATGTTCTGCACGAGCCCTTTGCCGTAGCTGCGGCTGCCTATGATCACGGCGCGGTCGAAGTCTTGCAGGCTGCCGCTCACAATCTCGCTGGCCGAGGCGCTGCTGCCGTCGATGAGCACGGCTACCGGCATCTCGGTGTCTTCGGGCATCTGGGTTGTCACGCTCTTGATGTTTTTTGAGGCCACCTTGCCTTTGGTCTCTACCACCACTTCGCCTCGCTTCATCCACACGTTGACGATGTCTACTGCCTCGTTCATCAGTCCGCCGCCGTTGCCCCTCAGGTCGAGTATCACGCCCTTCATCTCGGGGTGCTCCTTCTTCAGCTTGGCGAAGGCGGTACGCACGTTCTTGCCTGCGTCTTGGGTGAATTCGTCGAGTTTGATATAGCCGCAGTTGCCCTGCACCATTCCGTAGTAGGGCATGTTGGGCATCTTGATTTCCTCGCGGGTGAGCTTCTTCTCCATCTCTTTGCCGTCGCGCTCTATGCGGATGGTCAGGCTGGTGCCTGCCTGTCCGCGCAGTATTCCGCTCACGTCGGCCGTGGTCTTGCCCTTGCATGAGGTGCCGTTGATGCTCACGATGCGGTCGCCTGCTTTCAGCCCGGCTTTGTCGGCGGGCATGCCCTCATAGGGCTCGGCAATGTATACGTTGCTGTCACGCTGCTGTATGATAGAGCCTATGCCGCCATATTGTCCCAGCATCTGCATCTTCACGTCCTCGATGTCTGATTCTGGGTAGTAGTTGGTATAGGGGTCTAGGCTGGCCAGCATGGCGTCGATGGCAGTCTTCATGGTCTTGCCGGGGTCTATGTCGTCTACGTAGTTCAGGTGGATGTTGCGATATACGTTGGCAAAGATTTCGAGGTTTTTGGCTATCTCGAAGCCTTTGTCGGGCTGGTTTTGTGCGGTCAGGCTGAGTGCGGCCGACAATAGTGCTATAGTTAAAACGATACGTTTCATGGTCTTTTCTTGTTCTTTGGTTCTAATGATGCTCTTATAACGCCCTCGCGCGCGCCTTTATTATATGCATGGCCGCTTTTTTATTCTATTATTGTTAGCGCGCCTGTCTCGCTGTCCATGATATAGCCGCGCACCACCACGTCTTTGGCCATCAGGGGGTGGTTCTTCACCAGGTCCACGGTTTCCTGTATGGCGGCCTCGGTGTCGTCGAATCCGTGCAGCCACGAGTCTAGGTCTATCCCGCAGTGCTTCATCAGTGTGAGGTGCTCCTCGTCCACGCCGCGTTCACGCATCAGCTTCTGCATGTGGGCACTGTCCATTCCCAGCACTCCGCAGCCCGTGTGGCCGATGATCATTACCTCCTCTACGCCGAGTTCGTATACTGCCACCAGTATCGAGCGCATTGTTGAGTCAAAGGGGTTGGTGATGGTTCCGCCAGCGTTCTTGATGATCTTCACGTCGCCATTCTTGATGCCGAGTGCGGCGGGCAGCAGCTCCACGAGGCGTGTGTCCATGCAGGTCACTATGGCTATCTTTTTGTCGGGATATTTGCTGGTTTTGTAGCGCTCATATCCCTTCTCGGCTACAAACTGCCGATTGAATTCTAACATTTGCTCTATCATGATGTTTCCTTTTTTTATCGAACGATTATCTTTGTGGGAGACTGTCCGTTTGCCGTCACTATGTATGCACCTCTGTGGGGCAGTGCCGTCTGCCATTCTCTTGGCGCTTTCGTGGTGGCTGCTATGCTGCGCCCTAGCAGGTCTGTCACGCTGATGCTGCATCCTTCGGCGTTGCTTACTGTCAGGGTTCTGCCCGTCAGTCGGATGAGGGTCTCGACTTCCGGACGCTCTATCCCTGCTTGGCCGTTGATCACGATGTGCACCCTTACTATCGAGTCGCATCCGGCTTCGGTGGACAGCTCTTCTTCGATGGTGGTCGATTCGGTGTATCTGATTCCTCCGTATTCTATCGGTCCGTCGGACTCTATGGTGGTGTCGGTCTCTGCTGAGTAATGGATGGTGAGCATCAGCGTTGCCACCGAGTCGCACCCTTCGGCGGTAGTAGTGGTGTATGTGGCCGACGAGGTGCTTTCGAAGTACCATCTTCCGTGCCATTCGGCGCTGTCGCAGGCGGTCATTGCCTCGTTGCCATACGCGGTCTTGGGTCCGAATACGGCCGTGAAGGCCATGTCGTCGTTCACTATCACCTCCCTTGGGTTCTGCACCACGCCGTCCTGCCAGTGAAGGAATTCGTAGCAGGGGTTAGGCGTGGCTTCCAGTGTGGCGGTTTCGCCCTCCTCGTAGGTGCCGCCGCCCGTCACGCTGCCCATCTGGCTGTATTCTGCCGTTGCGGTCACGGTGTGGGTTGGCAGCGGCTGCCCCGTAAGTGTGATGTCGTCTATGTATAGGTAGTATCCGTGCTGGGTGGTGTAGTGGATGGCTATATACTTGGCCTCGGTAGGTATGGTGGCGGTGAAGGTGTTCCAGGTGCTCTGGTTCGTCGATCCCGTTGCTGCTAGGTGCGTGAAGCTTGCCGGCGCATTGTCGGTGGTGGAATAGCGTATCTCGAATGTCTCGGTCACGCCGCTGTAGCAGCTGTGGCTCAGCGAGAGGTCTATCGCGTTGCGCACGTTCAGTCGTGGCGATATCAGGTATTGGTCGTATTCCCAGTCTGTCAGTCGGCTGCTGAATCTGAAGTATTCTGCCGAGCCCCACATGCCGGAATAGGTATATACTATCATCTCGTCGGCGTTGGCCTGCGAAGCGCTGTAGGCTGTCCAGCAGTCCAGTCCTTCTGCGAAGTTCTGCAGGTGGGGCAGGGTGCTGATGGCGCAGCCCGAGAAGAATGCCGTGTGGGTCGTTGCGCCGCTTACGGCAAAGGTCCTTGGATTGTCCGTATTGCCGTCTTCCCAGTGGTCGAAGGCGTTGTCGCCTGTAGGTAGGGCTGTGAGCGTGCATAGCTCGCCGGGCACATAGCGGCCTCCTCCCGTTACGCGGCCTTGTGCGGTATCGTTGGCCGTGGCAGCGACTATCACGTCGTTATCCGTAGCGAATAGCGCTTTCAGCATCACCGTCATGTCGTAGAGCTGGCTCCACACCACTCCGTTCACCGAGGTGTAGCCGCCATTGATGTTGCCGCAGTAGGTGGTCACTGGCGAGGGGTAGCCGTTGTCGCGGCAGTAGCCCACGATCCATAGCGGCTGTGAAGCGTTGACGGGCACCAGCTGCGAGAAGCGCAGCGTCTCCCACCTGTTAGTGCCGGTCAGGTGGAAGGTCTCTTCGTAGGCCACCTGTCCGGGCGAGTAGTTGTCGCCCGAGTATATCTTTATGGTGTAGTCGCCCTCGTAGGCGTTATATACCATCACGCTCTTGAGTGAGCGTCCTGCTGGCAGGTTGGCGCTCTCTACCTTGATGCCGAAGTATCGGTTCGTCAGGTTGCCCTCATGGGCATTGCTGCAGTAGGCTATCGTGTCGCTCACCACGGGCAGTACTATGGCTGTCAGGTCCACGTCGCCGTTGGCCCAGAATTGGCGCGGCTGCGTGCGCGAGCCGTCGCTCCAGCGTTCGAATCGGTAGCCGTCAGCGGTGGACACGCTTAGGGTCACCAGGTCGGTATAGTTGTTGTAGGTGCCGGCGCCGCTCACCGTTGAGTGGGCGTTGTCGGTGCTTGTTGCGGTCACCACGGCGGTCTGCGCGTTGTTGCGCGTGGCGGGGCGTATGCCCATCACGGCCACGTTGTCCCGGTTGAACGACGAGGTGGCATTCGTGCCTATGCCGCCCACCGAGGGGTTCAGCGACCCTATGGCGAAGTATCCGTCGCTCGTGCCGCCCCAGCCCCAGTTGAAGTGGAATCGGTCTTGTGAGTCGTATCCGTCGCACACAAAGCAGTGTCCGCCCGAGAAGTCGTAGCCCGAGTATATCACCGGGCGTGCGTTGTCCATCTCGTTCCTCAGCAGTTCCCGCCAGGCCTCGTCGCCCAGCCCCGACATCTTGGCCCCGAATATCTCTGGGGCATAGTCGAAGTACTGCCTCAAGGCGTTCTCTACGCAGGGGTAGTTGATGCCGTTTCTCGAGATGGGGTCGGCCGAGCTGCCTCCCTCCGAAGACATGGCGTAGTTGGTCACTATCGACACGCCCACCTGGTACATCAGCGAGGCCACCGCCGCTACCTGCTGCTGGGTGCTGCTGGCGTTGAGCGAGTTGGGCATGTTGGCCCAGTCATAGGTCGTGTTGCCGAAGTCGGCGCTCTGCAGCCCGAAGCGCGGATGGCTGTAGCTGCTGAAGCCGCGTCCCTGCAGGGGGTGGTTCCAATATTTCATCACCTGGGCCATGGCGGTGCCTACGCATCCCGTTGCGGCATGCTGCTGGCTTGTGGGTTCCACGGGGCACATGCTGTTGTAGTACGTTCCCTGTCCCCAAGTGGTGCTCAGCAGGGGCGCCACGGGGGTGTTCAGCGGCGCTTTGGGCGTCGTGCCCGCTATCAGCTCGCTCCACGCTTCTGCCACTATGGCCGAGCCCTCAATTCCGTGCTCGCGCATCTGCGCTATCTCGTAGGCGTAGCCCTCCAGCCATTCGGCCATGTTGGCGGGCAGCTCGTCGGCCATCATCGAGGCGGGGGAGTATCCCAGTATAGGCAGCGCGCAGTCGTCGCCAGCCACTATCACATAGCCGCCCTCTTCCCAGGCAAAGACGTACATCTCCTTCACGCCCAGGCGGCTCCCCACCTCTGCGGCAGGACTCTTTTTCTCGCCTAGGCCGTTCATCCTCCAGAAGTTCTCTGCTACCTGTCGGGCTGTTTCTTTCTCTACGGGATTGGCCCATGCCGCCAGCGTCGTGGCGGCCATGAGTGCCATTATTGCGAATCTCTTTATCATAGTCTTTCTTGAGATATTATTCTTCGTCAAATCGGTCAATAGTCTTCTCTTCGGGCGATACGAACCACACCACGTCGCCGTCGCGGAATACGGTCTGTGCTGGAGGGTTGTGGGTGAACTGACCGTCGTGCTCTATGGCGATGATCATGCCCTGGTGCTGGCGCTGGAAGTCGGAACGTATCAGGTCTTTGCCGCAGAGCGGTCCGTCGGCCTTCACCTCGTAGCGGTATATGTTCACCTCGTTGTCGGAGTGGTCGTGGATGAGCATGTCGGGCTCCACCTCGATGGCGCCTCTCAGCTTCGAGATCTTCTCCTCCGAACCTATCACCGTCAGCTTGTCCGTCGGCATCACCAGCTCGTCCCTTCCGGGCAGGTTGATTACCCGTCCGGCACGCTCTATGGCCACTATGTTTACGTCGAAGCTTTGGCGGAAGGCACAGTCCATCAGTCGCTTGCCGGCATATTCCGAGTAGGGGGTCACCCTCACTATCTCCATCACGAAGTTCTCGGCCATAGCCTGAGGTATCTTGAACGAGTGCTGCTGTTGGCGCTGGTTGAAGTTGCTTAGGAATCGGTTCTCAATCTGCTTGTAAAACCCCCTTACCCTAGAGGAGAACACTACCAGTATCACCACAAACAGCGTGGCCATCAGCGCAAATCCTACCGCCAGGTGGATGTAGAGGGCTATCACGGCGCCTACAAAGGTCAGCACCACGCCGTATCTCAGCACTATCATCGGTATCAGGGCCGCCAGCGAGTGGTCGAATTCCTCCAGCAGGTGTTTCACCTCATCCTTGTGCAGGTTCTTAAATACCATAGCCCATAGAAACGGCGCCATCGCCGATATCGTGATGGCCAGTCCGATGATGTTGCCCCACACCGAGGGACTCCCGTCGTCGAGGGTGAAGATAGCGTTGAGGAACGGCTTCAGGTATAGCGACGATATCAGCTGCAATGCCGTGAGGATGGCGCCATAGAGCAGCACCGTCTTCAGCTGTCCGCCCACGAATCGGCGTATCGACACCTCGTCGCTGTCGCCGCTGGCCGAGCGCGCTGCATATTCATCTATGGCCTGGCGCAGCCGGTAGGGCAGCTTCGGATAAGCCTTCTCGTAGAACGGAACGGCCCCCTTGATCATATACGGCGTGGCAAAGGTGGTCACTATCGATACCGACACGATGATAGGGTAGAGGTCCGGGTTGATCACCCCATAGCTCAGTCCCAGCCCGGCAATGATAAACGAGAACTCGCCTATCTGGCAGAAGCAGAATCCAGACCGGATGGCAGCGCGGGCAGGCTTGCCGCTCAGTACGATGCCGAAGGTGGCGCTGGCCGACTTGAACACGATCACCGTAGCAGCAATCACGATGATGGGCACAAAGTATTGCACCAGCACCATGGGGTCCACCATCATGCCCACCGACACGAAGAATACCGCCGAGAAGAGGTTCTTCACCGGCGTGATGATGCGGTGTATGGCGTCAGCCTCAATGGTCTCGGCCAGGATGGCGCCCATCACAAAGGCGCCCAGCGCCGTGCTGAATCCCACATACGAGGCAAAGACCACCATCGCAAAGCACAGTCCAACGGCCACTATGCACAGCGTCTCCTCAGTCATGAAGCGGCGCATCCAGCGCAGGAACGTCGGTATCAAGAATATGCCGAACAAAAACCAAATGATCAGGAAGAACGCCAGCTTCACCAGGCTCAGTCCCAGCTCCAATCCGTCAAACTGGCGGCTCACCGATATCGTGGAGAGCACCACCAGCAGCAATACCGCTATCACGTCCTCCACCACCAGCACCGCCGTCACAGTGCTCGTGAACTTCTGCTGCTTCAGCTTCAGGTCGTCAAACGACTTGATGATGATCGCCGTTGACGAGATGGAGAGCATACATCCCAGAAACACGCAGTCCAGCGACGGCCACCCCAGGCACCTGCCCACCACAAAGCCTATCAGAAACATCAGAAACAGCTCCGTCAGCGCCGTGATGCCGCCTGTGCGGCCCACCTTCTTCAGCTTCTTCAGGCTGAACTCCAGTCCCACGGCAAACATTAGAAACACCACTCCGATGTCGCTCCACACGTGGATGTCGTGCTCGTCGGTGATCACCGGAAACCACGGAAAGTACGGGCCGATAAAGAAGCCCGCCACGATATAGCCCAGCACCAGTGGCTGCTTGAGCATTTTGAAGACTACGGTGGTCACTCCAGCCGTGATCAGGATCATGGCAAGGTCGAGGAATAAGGGCGAGAGCTGCTGCATAACTCAATTATTTTTAATGTATATTACATAACGCGCGCGCGCCAGTTTTATTGCCTAAGAGCCCCAAAACAATTTAGAATAAAAAAATACTCATGTTAAATGATTGATAGATATGTGGTTGTAGTGAGGATTGAAAAAAATGATATTTTTTTTTGCCATTCTGCACAATAAAAACGAAATACCCTCCGTTTCTATAAGCGTTGTTTGTTATTTTGTCGAAGAGAGACTCCAAAGGAAACACTAAAACGGTGATGACCCATCCCTCCTGCGATCCCCAATCGCGCCACCGGTTTCCCTTGGGTCTCTCACTTTTTAAGGGATGGGGCAAGACGGCAGGCACTATAGAGAAAACCAAAGAATAAAAACGCATCGATATGAAAAAGATTCTACTTCTTTCCGTAGCACTCCTCGTGCTGTCAGGATGCAAGAAAACCCCCGTAGACGATGGCCGCACATCCTACACCTTCGTCAACAAAGTGCTCCCCCTCGAAGCACTCAACATCAACTGCTGGATTTACGAGTACAACCGCGCCGACCAGCGCATCGACAGCAACTACATCGCCACCCCCGAGTACAACAAAGACTACACCTTCTATCCCAGCGACTCCTGCCACCACATCAAGGCCAAGGTATTCTCCACAGAGAAAGACCGCTGGAGCCCCGACGTGTTCCTCATCAAGCCCGGCAAGAACATCCGCATCGAAGTCTCGCTCCAGACCGAATACGCCTTCAAAGAACCCGAATACCACGAATAAAAAAAACTCCAAATAAAAAAAACAAATGAAGAAGTCTTTTATCAGACTGGCTGCCATCGCAGCAGCCCTCACCCTCACCTCCTGCCACAACCAGGAAGCCCCAGTAGAAGAGCCTGCTAACGACACCGTAGAGGTCTACATGACCCGTGAAATCACCCCAGAATCCCTCATCCGCATCTACGAGGCCATCAACCACCAGGCACCCGCCGACGCCAAAGTAGCCGTCAAGATCTCCACCGGCGAGATGGGCGGCCACAACTACCTCAAGCCCGAACTCATCGGCCAGTTCGTTGGCAAAGTCAACGGCACCATCGTAGAGTGCAACACCGCCTATGCCGGCAAGCGCAACACCACCGCCGACCACTGGGAGACCATCAAGGCCCACGGATTCCTCGACATCGCCAAGTGCGACATCATGGATGAAGAAGGCGAGTTCGAAATCCCAGTATCCGACACCACCCGCATCAAGAGCGACATCGTAGGCAGCCACATGGCCAACTACGACTACATGGTCAACCTCGCACACTTCAAAGGCCACCAGATGGGCGGCTTCGGCGGCGTGCTCAAGAACGCCTCCATCGGCGTAGCCTCCAGTAACGGCAAGGCCTACATCCACACCGCAGGCGCCACCAAGCTGGCCTCCGAACTCTGGGCCAAGCTCCCCGCCGACTGGGACAAGACCCCAGAAGGCAACGACCCATTCACCGAGTCCATGGCAGCAGCCGCTCAGGCAGTCCACAACTACTTCGCAGCTAAGAAAGGCATCGTATACATCAACGTGATGAACAACATGTCCATCGACTGTGACTGCGACTCCCATCCCGCCGACCCACTCATCAAGGACTACGGCATCCTCGGCTCCACCGACCCCGTGGCTCTCGACCAGGCCTGCCTCGACATCATCAACCAGATGACCGTCACCGACGACAACAACACCCAGCCCCTCAAGGAGCGCATCGCCCAGCGCAACGGCCAGCATATCGTAGAGTATGCTGAGAAGATCGGCCTCGGAACCCGCGTCTACAAGATCATCTGCATCGACTAGCCATCCAGCCAGCAATAATAAAGGCGGTCCCAGCGACCGCCTTTTTTTTTGAGCCGCTCGCCCCGGGGTAAGCGAACCCATCCGGTGGGGTTTCTCCGTGGCTTTTTGTCGGAGTTGACCGCCAGATAGGCCGGAGAAAAGCGCCAGATAAGCGGCAGTTAGGAATCGGCGGAAATCCTGGTGTTGGAGGTAGTGGTTGGAGCCTGTCAGGTAGAAGTAATCTTGGATTACCTAAACCGCCATCTCGTAACAGAAAGGAGGGTAAGATTATTGTGAAAATATGGGTAGACAGAAGCGGAAACGTGACTCAAGCAGACGCACCTGTTAGAGGATCGACTATTTTGGATTCTGGCATGGTTGAAGAAGCTAAGTCGACCGCCATGAAGGCCAAGTTCAGCGCTTCGGAATCGGCTCCTGAATTGCAGACAGGCACTATAACTTACGTCTACACGATGCAATAGCCGTATTATATATAAGGGTGTGCTTTTCGGAGCGGGTGCCCTTGCTTTTTTTTTGTATGGCTGGGTGGAATCCGATTTTTTTTTGTATATTTGCATTTTTATTAAAGATAGTATCTTGATGATGAAGAATACTTTTTTGTGCTTGATTTGCATGGCGTTGTGCTACGCTGTATCGGCTCAGGGCTACCAGCCGCTGAATGGTGATTTCGAGCAGTGGGATGGTTCTTCTGTAACGGCTGAACCTTCGCATTGGAATTCTTTTGCCACTTCTGACGGCTCTTATGCCGGACTGGCCTCGACACCGCACCACTATCACCGCCGCAATCAGAACGGCCAGAACTCTTATCTCACCATCTACACCAAGAGCATCATGGGCATCAAGGCCAACGGCAACATGACTACCGGCAGGATCCATGCTGGCGCAATGTCGGCCAGCTCGGCGAGCAACTATAACTATACCCAGCGCTCGAACAGCGACTTCTCGCAGCCTTTCACCGCTACGCCCGACTCGATGTATGTGAAGGTGTCGTTCTATGCCGCCAGCTCCTCGTCGAGAGCCCACGTGCTGGCCTATGTGCATGGCGACAACGACTTCAAGGATCCCGGCGACGACGGCAATACGTCGAAGTATGCCGCCAAGGCTGTGGCTGCCACCACCAGGACCACCAGTTCGGCCTCGTCGATGTCGTGGACGGAACTCAAGGTGCCTTTTGTATATTCGGGTACGGCGGATCCGGCTTATCTGCTGATCTCCATCACCACCAACGAGACTCCTGGCGGCGGCTCGGCCAACGACTCGCTCTCGGTGGACGACATACGCTTCGTCTACAGCTCGTGGCTGACCGACATCCTTGTGGACGGATTGTCTATTGAGGGATTCCAGAAGGGCGTGGCAGACTACGACCTAGGCCTTAAGGACAGCCTGACGGACCTCGACCTGCAAGCTGTCACGGAGGCGGCGGACGCCACCGTGGCCATAGACCGTCAGGATATTGTTCTTGACACTGTGGCCGAGGACGGCTCCTACGACATCGAGGTGGTATATACAATCACCGTCACTGCCGAGGACGGCAGCCAGCGCCCCTACTCCGTGAGATACACCACCCATATAGAAGCTGACCCTGAGGATCCAGAAGACCCCGAGGACCCAGAGGGTCCGGAAGAGGGCATCGCCGAGGCGGAGGTGGCTTCGCTAAGGGTGGCTCCGACAGTGGTGACGACCACGCTGAGAATCCTTGCCGAGAGGGCAGAAGACCCCTTTGTGCTCTATGATATGGGCGGCAGGCTGCTGGCTACTTATCCTGCCGAGGTGCGTACGATAGACTTCTCAGGCCGCGACGCCGGCATCTACCTGCTGCGCAGCGGCAGCAAGGCGGCAAGGGTCATCAAGAAATAGTACAAGAAAAAACATCTTATGAAAGCTATAGAACTGTATAATATCTTTGCTGTGCAGGTGGCACAGTATCACGTGAACGACGATATCGACGGCGCTGAGCACAATCCCTATCAGGAGGGCAGCTTTGAGGCGCTGCTGTGGACCAAGAACTGGGTGGACACGGTGCAGTGGCATCTGGAAGACCTGGTGCGTCCGGAGGACGTGGACCCCGTGGAGGCGCTGAAGCTGAAGCGCAGAATCGACAAGTCGAACCAAGTGCGCACCAATCTGGTGGAGCAGATAGACGACTACTATATGTCGCTCTTTGGCCAGGTGGAGACCCGCGAGAACGCTACGCTCAACACCGAGACTCCGGCCTGGGCCATAGACCGCCTGAGCATACTGGCGCTGAAGATATACCACTTCGGTATCGAGGTGAACCGTGAGGATGCCTCGGAGGAACACAAGGCCAAGTGCCAGCAGAAGTACGACACCCTGCTGCAGCAGCGCGCCGACCTCACCGAGGCCATAGACCAGCTGCTGGAAGACCTGGCAGCCGGACGCAAGGTGATGAAGCTCTACCGCCAGATGAAGATGTACAACGACCCGTCGTTGAACCCCATGCTATATGCCAAGAAATAGGCGCATACTGATGCTGCGCCTTTCGGCGCTGGGAGACGTGGCCATACTCGAACCTGTGGTGCGGCAGCGTGCCGCCCAGTGTCCGGACGCGGAGTTTCTGTTGGCGGCTCCGCCTATGCTGCAGCCGCTGTTTGAGGGGATTCCCAACCTGACCTACATACCGACGAAAAAAAACTCTTCGTGGCAGCTCTTCAAGCAACTGCGGAAGTATCGGCCCTCCGCTGTGGCCGACATGCACGGGGTGTGGCGCTCGTGGGGTGTGCGTGCCCTGTTCCTGCTTTCGGGTGTGGGCGGATGCGGCATCCGCAAGGAACGCTCGAAAAGAAAAAAACTCTTGCGCGAGACGGACAAGGACCTGACGCCGCTGACGCCGTCGTGGAGACGCTACGACCGAGTGCTGCAGAGGGTGATACCCGAATTGCGCCGTCAGCCGGAACTCAGTCCGTCAAGCAGGCCGGCAGTGAGTCCGTCCATGATTGGCGTGGCCCCTTTTGCCCAGCATAAGGGCAAGATATACCCTCAGGATAAGATGGAGCGGGTGGTGGAACTGCTGTCGCAGCGAGGTGCGCAGGTGCTGCTTTTCGGCGGGAAAGGGGAGAGGTCGATCCTGGAGGCGTGGTCGCAGAAATATCCTAACGTGGAGTCGGTGGCAGGCCGCTACTCCTTTGAAGAGGAGCTGGAACGAATCTCCCAGCTCGACGTGATGCTCTCGATGGATTCGGCCAACATGCACTTTGCCTCATGCAAGGGTGTGAGGGTGGTGAGCGTATGGGGTGCCACGCATCCCGCAGCGGGATTCTACGGCTATGGCCAGAATCTGGACGACGCCGTGCAGCAGGACCTCCCGTGCCGTCCCTGCTCGATGTTCGGCAAGAAGCCCTGCCGCTATGGCGACTACCGCTGTCTAAACGGAATCAGTCCGGAGCGGATCGTGGAACGGGTGCTGGAACCTTAAATTATATGGGGAGTCTGACGGTGAAGGAGGTGCCTTCGCCCAACTCGGATTCCACCTCGATGGTGCCGTGGTGGAGCTGTACCACCTGTGCCACGTAGTTGAGGCCTATGCCGAAACCTTTAACGTTGTGGACGTTGCCGGTGGACACGCGGTAGAACTTCTCGAAGATATGCTTTTGGTCTTCGCGCGAGATGCCGATGCCGTGGTCGCGAATCTTGAGCACGAGCATGTTGTCGGCTGTGGTGGTGGACACCTCGATCAGGGGCTGGCCCGTGGAGTATTTGATGGCGTTGTCGATGAGGTTGTGGATGAGGTTGGAGATATGTAGCGGGTCGGCGTAGATGACGGATGGGTCGGCCTTGAGGTCGATAGTGAGACTGCCGTTGCGGTTGCTGAGGGTGAGCTTGAAGGACTGAGCCACATGGGTGATCATGTCGTGGATGTCTACTTCGTCGAGGTTGATGGAGTATTTCTTGTTGGACATCTTGGCCGACTGAAGGATGGTGTCGACGAGCACGCGCAGGCGCGAGGTTTCGTCTTGGATGATATTGAGGAAGGACTTCTGCTGTTCGGGGTCGGTGGAGACGGAGGTGTCTTGGAGCATCTGGCTGGCAAGGGAGATGGTGGCGAGGGGGGTCTTGATCTCGTGGGTCATATTGTTGATGAAGTCGTTCTTCATCTCGTCGACCTTGCGCTGCTTGGATATGGTGTAGGTGGTGATGATGAGCAGTGCGGTGACCACAGCGATGAGCAGAATATAGATGATGGAGAATGCGTTGGTGTTGAATCCGAAATCCCAAGGGGAATGGGGGAAGTAGAGCACGAGGAACATATCGGTGTCTGCCTCGGCGAAATCGGGCTTGTAGGTGAATTTGTAGGGCGACTCGCGGAACTGGGGTTCGCTGCCGGGATGGCTGCAGTAGAGGTACTCGTTCATGTGGGTGTAGGCGATGGCTACTTCGGGTTCGCGGGTGATGCCGTTGGTGAGCAGTTCATCGGTGATGAGTGAGTCGATGTGGGAATAGCTGTAGTCTTCGGGCGAGAGCTGTTCGAGCTTGGGCACGACGGCGTCCATGGTGTTGTTGACGGAGATGGAGAAAAGGCTCTCGGAGGCGGTCATGCTCTGCTTGGTCTGGTAGACCTGGATGGAGATGAGTCCCAGCGCCGCAAAGGTGAAGACGACGAAAATGAGTACGATGAATCTACGTTTCATGCACCCAATAACGCTTTGAGGTTTGATTTTAGTATGCCTCAGCGGCGATATTTGGAGGAGTAAAGAAAAAAGGGCAGCTGGTGCTGCCCTTTGTGGTCTGTATAGGCTAGGCGGATTATTTGCGTTTGGTGCAGTCGTAGTGGGTTAGGTATGAGTAGTCGGCACCGAGGTTGATGGTGTAGATGCTCTTGAAGTAGAGCTGAGGCATGTTGTTGGCAAAGGCGTGGAAGGTGAAGCGGATCATCTCTTCGGTATTGTCGTAGTAGTAGTCGGATGTACAGTTGTCGAGGGTGAGGATGCCTTCGTTCTCGGTGGCGGTGGTGGAGAAGAACACTTTCTCGGCGCCGTCCTTAACGATGGTGGCGGTCACGCTGAGCTTGCCGTTCTGGCCTTCGGCGATAGTGAGGTAGCCTTGCTGAGGAGGATTGGTCTTGCCGGTCATAGTCTCGAAGAACTCTTCGTCGAACCAAGTGCCGTCGGAGGTGGTGATGCTGTCGTAAATCATCTCGAAGTCGTAGACGCCTACGAGGTCGCTAGCATTGTTTTCTTTATTGCAGGAGGCGAAGGTGGAGCAGAGTGCCACGATGGCTGCTGCGAGGAGGAGGATCTGTTTTTTCATGGACGGTTGCTTTGATTAATATTTGTTGATGAATTTATTGCTTGATGAGTCGTTCGGTGGCGCCTGGGCGGCGAACGATGTAGACGCCCTGAGGAAGGCTGGAGAGGTCGGCGCGGTCGGTTCCTGAGATGAGGATGCGGCCCATGGCGTCGAGGATTTCGAAGTGGCCTTCGATAGCGGCCTGGCTGGTGGCCGGGTTGGGGTAGATGCGGCTGAGGGCAGCATCGGCGTCGCTGATGGAGAGAGGATCGTCTCCGCCTTCATTAGGGTCGTAGTTGGCGGGGTCGTACCAGAGGTCGTAGTGGTCGTAGACGATGTCGTTGACCACGTTGCGGATGATCTGTGCGGTGGCGCTGTCGAGGCCGGCATCATAAGTGATCAGGTCGGTGGGCTGGTGGAAGATCATCACAAAGAAGGCGCATGCTGCGGCATAGCTGCCGGCCATGGAGGGGTGGCTGCCGTCGGCCTGATAGAGCTCGATGGAGTGGTGGTTTTCGCGGATATAGCGCCAAACTCTTCCTACTGGGCAGACGGAGGCCTCGTTGGTGGTGGCCATATACATGTAGCGCTCGTAGAGGAGGCTGTCCATGCCCTCATAGGTGGCGATGGGTGGAAATATCTGTCCGTTCTGCTGGTCGCCGTCCTTGCGGCCCCAGGTCATATAGAACATTGGGCGTGCGCCAACATTCTTGACGGCCTTGGCGAGTTCCCAGGCGTAGGGGAAAACCTCGTTGTCGACTTGGCTCTGCGGGAAGGCGGGATACTGGCTCTGCTCTTGGAGCACAACAAAGTCCCAGCCGCCTTGGCGGATGAGGTCCATAGACTGGTTAGTGCAATGCTGGCGGAAGGTGCAGCCGCCAGGGGTGTTGGCCATCACGCTGACGTCGAATCGGGCGCTTTCGGCAACGTTCTTGACTAGCTGAGGCAGGTTGTTGACTTCGGTGTAGCTGTTGCCTATGAACAGTACCTTTGTGGCATCTTGAGCCATGGCGTAGAATCCTAGGCACAGCAGGGCAAGAGAGAGTAGGATTTTCTTCATAATATATGTTTTTTTTTATTATTGGCTTATAATTCGGCGGTGAGTTTGATATTGATTTGTCGACCGGTGAGGTAGTTGGGCACGGCGTGGTATTGGTTCTCGATGTCGGCCACCCAAAGGTAGGACACGGCGTTGTGGTAGTCGAAGAGGTTAAACACCTCCACGCCCAACATGAGGTCGGAGATATGGCGGAATATCTTCCAATGCTGGCAGCGTTGGAGTTTGGAGAGGTGGATGGTGTTGCCCCAGTCGATGCGGTAGTAGGCGGGCAGGCGTGTGAGGTTGCGTGCGCCGGTGGAGGAATGGCGCAGCGTGGGTAGTCCGTCGGAGGCGATGAGGGTGAGGTTCATGCGCCAGTAGGGCACGTCGGGGATGTAGTCTTGCAGGAAGAGCTTGAAGCTGAAGCGCTGGTCGGTAGGGCGGTCTATCCATCCGCGGTTGTCGTTGAGGTAGTCCTCTTGGGCCTTCATCAGGCTGAGCGACGCCCAGGATTCGAGTCCGTCGACAATCTCGCCGTTGAGGCGGAGGCTGACGCCGGCGGCATAGCCCACAGCGTCGTTGTCGGCGTCGTAGCGTATGCGCATGTTGTCTACCGTGTACGTGATCAGGTTGGTGATGTATTTGCCGTAGATGTCGGCGGTGAGCTTGAAAGGCTTGTCGAGGATGAGGAAGTTGTAGTCCATGGTGCCGGTTGCCTGATAGGAGTGCTGCGGCAGGATGTGGGTATTGAGCGCGCCGTCAGGATATTGGAACTCGCGGTAGAAAGGGGCCTGATGATAGATGCCGGCGGCGAGGCGGAAAAGGATGTCGCGCTGCCAGTTGGGCTTGGCGCTGGCGCTGATGCGTGGCGAGAGCAGGAGTCCGTTGTTGTTGGCAGAGTCCAGCTCGGGGAATGCTATCGAGTAGTATTGGCCGCGGAGTCCGACGAGGAAGGAGAGGTCGGTATTGGAGCGGGTGTTGTAGTTGATTTCGCGCTGGAGGTAGGCGGAGAGGCGCTGTATGGCCACGAGGTTGGAGGCGTGGCAGAACGACTGCAGGATAGGGGGCATGGGCATGTTGGCGGGGTCGCCCCAAGAGGGCAGCTGGGTGGGCACGCTGTAGCCGGCGGAGTCGATGAGGGTCCACTCGCGGATGGCTGCGCTGATGCGGTCGTATTGGTACTTGAGTCCGAGGTTCCAAGCGCCGAGTGCGGCGAAGCGTGTGGCCTTGAGTTCGGAACTGGCAATGGCGGTGTGGACGGCATTGCGGGCATGCTCCAAGAAGGTGCCGACGCCGCGGTCGAAGGTGGTGTCGGTGAGCGAGCCTACGTTGACTTGCCGCAGCCAGTATTGGCACTGAATGTCGTAGTTCTCCTGTTCGCCGGAGCTTTGGAGGGAGTTGATCCAGCGTATCTGCCAGTCGTCGGAAGGGCGGTAGTCGAAGGTGAGGGCGTGGAGGAGCGTGCTATAGCTGTCGATTTCCTGTCCGTCGAAGTAGCAGTCGAGCCGCAGCTGCTCCATCATATTGCCGAAATCGGTGGAGCGGTCAGTGGGCACCAGGCCGTAGTCGTTGTGGGTATACACTCCGAGGTAGGAGGCGGAGAGCTGGTCGGAGAAGCGATAGGAGAGTATGGCCTGAAGGTCGGAATAGTCGGAGGTGTAGTCGCCCTTGGTGTCCAACGAACGGAATACGTACTGGTTGGTGTGCTTCCTGAAGGCAGCGGAGTAGGTGAACCGGTCGCCCAAGAGTCCCTGTACGGAAGCGGTGGCACCGAGCAGCGAGAGGGAGCCTTTGGCATGGAACTCGGTTGGGCGGCTATAGGTGATGTCGAGCACCGAGGACATGCGGTCGCCATACGAGCAGTCGAAGCCGCCGGGGGAGAAGAGTATGTGGTCCACCAAGTCGGGACTGATAATGGAGAGTCCCTCCTGCTGGCTGCTGCGAATGAGCATGGGACGGTATATTTCCACGTCGTTGATATAGACGAGGTTTTCGTCGAAGGAGCCGCCGCGAACGTTGTACTGCGATGACAGCTCGTTGTTGGAGGCCACGTCGGGAAGCGTCTTGAGCAGGCTTTCCACGCCGCCAGTGGGGCCTACGGCGCTTTCAAGCTTCTCGACAGAGATTTGGGTGAACGTGGTCTTGCGGCTCTTCTCGCTAGAGACTTCAACCTCGCTGAGCATCGTGCCTTTGCGCATCACCACGTCGAGGGTAAGGGTGGCGCCAGCGGGGATGCGGAGTCGGAATTCCTGAGGCTGATATCCGGTGATGGAGAATCGCACAGTGATAGAGTCGGCAGTAGGCACGGAGAGCGCATAGTTGCCGAGTCGGTCGGTGATGTCGCCAGTAGGGTGGTCCAGGCTGGTGATGCCGACATTCACATATTCGAGCGGATGCTCTGAGTCGGACACGCGGCCCACCAGGCGGCCTTGGGCGGCCGACGAAAAGGGTAGTAGGAGCAGTAAAAGGATAGCGAGTATGTGGAATCTCATATTTTGCAATAACGCGCGTGAAGGCGATATATTGTTTCATAAAGAGAATTATGTCAGAAACGATTGCCGCAAACTCGCTAAAAAAAGGCCGCTCTGTAACACATGCGCGTAAAATAAATAGGTGATTTTTTTTGTCAATATCGGATAGTTTCGTAAATTTGCAGATTACTTTTTGCTTGCTGCTAGAGTGTAAAGGATTGTAGTAGTGGCGCATAGTAGAATGTATAGTGAAAACCAAAATGTTAAATAATCAATAAATAATCAAAAAATGGACACAAAAAAACTCATTGGTCTCTTGGTATCCATACTCGCATTCTTTGTGATATGGTTCATGCCAAGCACCGCGTTCGGCATCGATGGCCTGACTGTACTCCAGCAGCGCACCATCGCACTTTTCGTATTTGCCGCCTTGATGTGGATCTTTGAGGCTATCCCCAGCTGGACCACCTCAGTCCTCATTATCGTGATTGCGCTCCTCACTCTCTCCAACAAGGGTCTCGGATTCTTGATGGTAGATGCATCAGGCGCAGAACTTGAAGGCGTGATGAAGTACACCAAGATCATGTCGGCATTTGCTGACCCAGTAGTTATGCTCTTCCTCGGTGGCTTCACCCTGGCAATCATGGCTCAGAAGTATGGTCTTGACGTTACTCTCGCACGTATCCTCCTCAAGCCCTTCGGCTCCAACCCCAAGATGGTGCTCCTCGGCTTCCTCGTGGCGATTGCCCTCTTCTCCATGGTTATGAGCAACACCGCCACCGCAGCCATGATGCTGGCCTTCCTGGCTCCTATCCTCGCCACCTTCCCCGACGACGACAAGGGTAAGATCGGCCTCGCCCTCTCTATCCCTGTAGCCGCCAATATCGGCGGTATCGGCACCACCATCGGCACCCCTCCAAACGGCACCGCCGTTTCCAACCTCGAGACTGCTTTCGGTATCAACATCTCTTTCGGCGACTGGGCTATCCACATGATCCCCTTCGTGCTCATCATGATCGTCATCTCCTGGATCGTGCTCCAGATTATGTTCCCCTTCAAAGGCAAGAAGCTTGAAGTCAACATCCCTAAGAACGACAAGCCTACCACCTGGCGTACCTACCTTGTGTGGATCACATTCGGAGTGACTATCCTCCTGTGGGGCTTCGAGAGCCTACACCACATCAGCTCCAACGTAGTGGCTCTCATCCCTCTGGCAGTATTCGTATGCACCGGCACCTTCACCAAGGAAGACATCAAGCAGCTCGACTGGAGCGTGCTCTGGCTCGTGGCCGGAGGCTTCGCACTCGGCTATGCAATGCTCGACATCGACAAGGGCGGCACCGGCCTTGGCGCAGCACTTGTAAATGCTATCCCCTTCGGCAGCATGAGCATCATCCTCGTGTTCGTCGTAGCCGGCCTCGTATGCTACCTGCTCTCCAACTTCATCAGCAACTCCGCCACCGCAGCACTGCTCATCCCAATCCTTTGCGCAGTTTCCAACGGCCTCTCCAGCAACCCAGCCTTCGAGTCCTTCGGCGGCACCAAGGCAATGGTTATCTTCGTAGCCACCTGCGCTTCGCTGGCCATGCTGATGCCTATCTCCACTCCACCAAACGCCATCGCATTCTCTACCGGCCTCATCAAGACCAAGGATATGCTCAAGGTGGGCGGTGTGATCGGAGTAATCGGTCTTGTGTTCGCCTTCTTCTGGCTCACCAAGATCTTCCCATTCTAAGATTCTATTTCACCCGAAATAATCACCCAAAGGGGATGCGCGAGACGCGTCCCCTTTTTTTTTGTCAACGGACGAATGCCGAGCGTCCCGACCACCAGTTCCCTCCCTAGGATGAGAGTGGGAAAAACAACCTATCTAAATAGTGTATAGATCAATATTATATGGTGCATATGTGCTATATATGTACTATATATGTGCTATATTTCTGCTATCTCTATAGAATAGGACATATATAGCACAAATATAGCAGATATATAGCATATATGCACCAGTTATAAAGCAGATAGGGCGGCAGTAGGACATTGGATTGTGGGAATCGGTGGATGTGCAGTATTCGGCTGATTATAGCTGCCGGCAGCTATGGGTGTGCTGCTTGGCGGGCAGGGGAGCGGTTCTCGCGGCAACAGTCTGAGAGCGGCCGCAATGGGAGGTTGGCTGCTTGTGCCTATTGGGCATGAATTATACAAGATTAGCGATTGCGAAATGTTAAATTTTAAGATTTGGTATTGAGATACAGCGGGTTGTGATAAGAAACGAAATGTTAAATCTTTGTGTGAAATTTTGTCACATGGTCACTTTGTAGTACTTTTGCAAAATATTTTTGAACTAAATCATACTTTACAATGGAAGAAAAAACAAATAAGAATGAAACTTCTGAGGTGGTAGTTGCAGGACGCACCCACATCTCGGATCTTTGGAAAAAAGAAGACTGGCTGGCTTGCTGGATCGGCGCTATTGTGATAATAGTTGCCTGCGTAGCAGTGCTTACTGGTGCTTTCGACTTCTCGGCCACTAAGTTTGCCAAATGGCAGATTTGGGAGGGCAAAGAGGATATTGCCTCGCTCGGCAGCCAGTTTGCCGACTGTGCCTTCTGGGGCAAGCTGCTCCTCACGTTCCTCGTTACCGGCGTGCTCTTCACCATCGGTGCTAAGCTGCAAGGCGAGAAGATTAAGAAGTACGTGCCCGCCTACGTGATGCTCTTTGTGCTGGCCGTAGTGGTGCGCCTGATTAGCGCCGAGTTCACCCTCAACCGCTATCTCGAATGGGCTTTCTGGGCATTGATCGTGGGTCTGCTGATTTCTAATACCGTAGGTGTGCCAAACTGGCTCAAACCTGCCATCAAGACCGAGTTCTACATCAAGTCGGGCCTCGTTATCATGGGTTTCTCAGTGCTGTTCAGCAATATCGCCAAGTTCGGCCTCTATGGCCTCGGTATCGCTTGGATTGTTACCCCTATTGTGATCATCTTTATGTGGTACTTCGGCACCCGCGTGCTCAAGCTTCAGAACAAGCCTCTCGTGATGACTCTCGCTGCCGCTACCAGCGTGTGCGGTACCTCGGCCGCCATCGCTACCGGCGCTGCCGCCAAGGCTAAGAAGACCGACCTCTCGCTGGCCGTTTCTATTTCGATTATCTTCACCATCCTCATGATGGTGTTTGAGCCTATCATCCTCAAGGCTACCAACTGGACTCCGATCATGGGCGGCTCGCTCATCGGCGGCACGGTAGACAGCACCGGCGCAGTAGTTGTGGCTGGCACCGCTCTCGGCGAGGAGGCTCAGACCGCTGCCGTGCTCGTGAAGAGCATCCAGAACATCCTTATCGGCTTCATCGCCTTTGCAGTGGCCCTCTTCTTTGCCACCAAGGTGGACAAGACCAACGGCCAGAAGGTTGGCGCAGCCGAGATCTGGTACCGCTTCCCTAAGTTCATCATCGGATTCTTTGTAGCCAGCCTCGTGGCCAGCTTCATCATTCAGCCAGCCTTTGGCGCTGATAACGTGAAGGCCATCAACGGCGTGCTCGACCAGTATAAGAACTGGGCTTTCGTGCTCGCTTTCACCTCTATTGGTCTTGACACCAACTTCAAGGAACTGGCCAAGCAGATGCAGGGCGGCAAGGTATTGTGGCTCTATGTTGTGGGACAGGTATTCAACATCGTGCTTACTGCCCTCGTGGTATGGCTGCTCCTCAGCGGCATCATCTTCGAAGTTCCTGTGCTGGAAGTATAATGAACGCTAAGCATAAACACAGAATAATGCTAACCATCACGATCACGATGATCGTGGTGGTTTTGCTTTGTGCCCTATATATCATGGCTGGCCAGCTGGGCTTGCAGGACGAGCTTGATTTCGGCGCTGGTGCCTACTTTTATGCCGACATACCCAACTATCAGAAATACCTTCACGACGGCGCCTATCGTACCGAAATACCCTATTGGGTATATGTGGCGCTGTTTCTGGCGTGGGGATGGCTGATGTATAGGCTGCTCTCGTGGATAGAGGGCCGTGGAAATAAAAAGGACCATGACGCACAATAAAGCGCTGGCGCGTGCGTTATGAGCAAGTATTTTTTTAGCAAATAATAATTATAACATGAAGAAAATAGTACTTTGTATGGCTACTTTGATGGCACTTGTGTCAGCTTCAGCCCAAGATCAGAAAAACGAGCAGAAGCCTCAGAAGGTCAAGGTGACCCCTTACGGCTTTGTGCGCAACTATTTCAACTATGACAGCCGCAACACCTATACCGTATGCGGCGGAGAGTACAACATGCAGCCTCTCGACGAGGATTGGAACCTCACCGAAGAGCAGGCAGCCCTGAGCGGACTTGAGCGTACGGACCTCAACGCCGTGCCTCAGGCACACCTCCTAGCACTCACCACCCGTATAGGCCTCAACCTTGAGGGCCTTCAGGTGTGGGGCGCACAGGCAAGCGGCAAGATCGAAGGCGACTTTGCCGGATTCTCTACCACCAACAACGTGTTCCGTATCCGTCAGGCTTATGCCAAACTGAACTGGAGGAGCGATGCCGACAGTAAGGAACTCCTCGTCGGCCAGACCTGGCACCCACTCTCAGGCGACATCATGCCCGAGGTGCTCGGCATGGCAGCAGGCGCACCTTTTCGTCCACACAGCCGTACCCCACAGGCCCGATTCATCCAGACCTTCGGCAGCTTCGGCTACACCGCTGTAGCCCTCTATCAGCTCCAGTACATGAACCAGGGTCCAAGTTTCTCTAATGGCACTTGGGGCAGAACCAACTCTACCTCCTTTGCCAACACCGCCGTGGTTCC
This sequence comes from Bacteroidales bacterium, assembly GCA_024400415.1. Classification (GTDB taxonomy): domain Bacteria; phylum Bacteroidota; class Bacteroidia; order Bacteroidales; family P3; genus Colimorpha. The sequence goes on from JAKSMS010000002.1 coordinate 33,818, forward strand.
CGAACTCTTCCTCGGCCTGAACTATAAGGCTAACGGCCTCTACTGCCAGCTTGGCGCCGACATGCAGATGATTCGTCCTCGCACCTTCGGGACTGTTGATGCCGACCTCGATGGCAATCCTCTTACTCCAGCCGTACAGACCAAGGTGGACGTTGACGAGACCGTGGTAAGCTTTACCCCAACCCTCTACGCACAGTACACCACCGGCCGCTTTGCCGTAAAGGCTCGCACCATGCTGGCCGAGAATACCAGCCACCTCAACATGCTGATGAGCGGCTATGCCGTTACCGCCATGAATCCTGATGGCTCATGGGAGTACACTCCGCTCCGCAACAGCACCAGCTATATCAACTTTGCATACACCCTCGGCAAAGAGAAGAACTATCGCGCCGACCTCTTCTTCGGCTATATGAAGAACCTCGGACTGGCTGACGATAATGCCTCCATCATTGCTAAGGCCGACGGCACTGCCAACACCAACTACGTGTACTGCAAGGGCAACTATACGAATATCAACAGCTTCTTCCGCGTGGCTCCATCAATCAGCTACAACCTGAAGCACTTCAACTTCGGTCTCGAGTATGAGTACAATCTCGTTACCTACGGTACCCTTCAGACCGACGGTACTGTTAGCGCCGACCGTGGCGTGGCAGGCCACCGCGTATGCGCCCTCTTCAAGTACAACTTCTAAGGTATTTACACCCTCATCAGACAATAAAAGCGCCGCTTGAGTAAGTGGCGCTTTTCTGTTGTAGGTAATCACTAGATGGGAGGCTAGTTGTAGCTGCCTCCGCCCATTCCGCCGTGGCCGCGCTCGTGTCCGGGACAGACGCCCTGGCCGTTGTAGAAGCAATGCATGTGGTCTTCGCCTTCGAATTCACAGCTGTCGATGGGGCATAGGTCTTTGTGGGAGTTGTAGTGATGATGATAATGATCGGGAAGAATTTTGCCTCCGCAGTAGGGGCAGGTGATGCTCTCGCCGTTGCCATCGATGACCACTTTGACTTCTTGGGATGTGAGAAGGCTGTAGTCGGGGTCGGCCTTGTTGCATGATGGCAGGAAGGCGCATAGGGCTGCCGCGAAGGCCGCTGATAGAAGTGTTGTGGTGTAATATTTTCGACGATTCATGATTAGTAGCTGTAATATTTTCCGAATAGATTGGTGTGGTAGCTGATGCCGAAGCTGGGATACTGGAAGTCCTTGATGCTGGCTTGGAGGAAGAGATGTCGCCATAGGAGGATGTCCATACCCACAAGCAGGTCGTTGCCAGTATATTCCACGATAGCGCGTGCTTTGGGCCAAAAGGCAGGTCGATAGGTGACTCCTCCAACAAGGCCGTTCCACTTGCTGTTGTAGTGACGAGAGAAGTGGCGGTAGGACATAGTAAGTTCGAACTGGTGGCCAGAAAAGAAGAAGTGCTTTGAGGCAGCCACATAGTAGTTGCGGAAATAGAGCTGCACGTCGGAGCGTGTGGCCGACTCGTCGATAGTGGTGCCAACATCGTTCCATCCGAGAGCGATAGCGGGCATGTATTCGCCTTCGCGGAAGGGTCGAATCTTGAGGGACAGGTATCGGTCTTTTCGCCCATAACCTCCGAAGTCGCCGGAACCTTTGGTCTTGCGTTCGGTACAGGTAAATGCCATCTCGATCCACGAGAAAGGGGTGATGTCGACATAATAGTCGATGGAGTGGTATTTTGCGCCTTCGTAAAGGAATCCAGTGTCGGGCATCATGTTCTTGTTGATGAAGTGGGCTCCGATGCGGGCGTCGCCTTCATCATGCATCTCTGCAGAAGGGATGTGCAGCATGCCGGACATGCCGGTATATTGTTGTGCACGAGATGCAAATGCACAAAGGGCGCACAGGGCAAAGAGGAAGAATATTCGTTTCATTCCGAGACCTCCTTTCTTAGGGTGGTGAAGTCGGCCTCCATATTGTGGCTGCCCCAGCGTAGGATTGGTCGTGTGAACCAGCCTTCGCGCTCGTTTTCCTCGGGATCGGTGGGGTACATCCTAACAGAGTGCTGATGGTACTTGATGATGCTTGTGAATCGGAAATTAGATGCTGGTCGGATTCTGACCATGCGAGTGCTGCGATGGTAGGGCGGCACCATGATGGCGGCCTTAAATCCGGCATCGAGTCCGTCGGCGGAACTAAGCTTTCCGAAAAGAGATACTGTGGTATGCTTGAAGTGGCGCATGCCTTCGCAAAGGATACCGAAATCACCATAGACGAATCGGCCAATGATGCCACGCAGTTGAACGTTGTATTCAGGGAAATAGAGGTCGCCTCCGAAGGTCCAAGTGAAACGGTCCATGGGACTCATCTCCCATCCGGTAGCCATAGAAACATATCCGGTATAGCCCAGCTGGGACTCTACTGCAACCCATTCGGAGAGTGGTGCAAAGAGTTTTGCATCAACTCCGTAGCGGCTCATGCCGAACCATCCAGCGCTGGCTTTTGCGCAGATAATGTCGGCCAGCCAGAACTCCTTGCTAAGCACTGCCATATTAAGTCGGGGGCGTTCGTAGTAGTTGCCGTATTGGTTGATGATGGGCACTATGGCTTGTCCGGAGAGCATCCAGTTGTGTCCAAAATCGTATTTGAATCCAGGAGTGAGGTTGAGCAGCACGTCCCATTGTCGGACGTAGTTGATATCACGATAATTAAAGTCTACGCCAACAAAGAAATCGAGGTGGCGGTTTGTGTCTTGAGCCTGTAGGCATGAAGATGATGGGGACTTAAGCAGGAACAGTATCGCCAGTATCAGTGTGGTAAGATGCATGCCTGTATGGCGGAAGTATGTGTGAGAGTATTGTCTCATTTTTGTAGTGGTTGATGTTGTGGAGGCTCACTGAATTGTGCTGCAAAGGTACGAAAAAAAATGATACAAAAAAGTTATTTAACATTTCGACTTCAAAATGCTTACGTTTGTGAGATATACTATTTCGAATCGTTTTGCGTTATATGGATATGTTAGAGTTATTAGGTGCCTGGGGTTATTGGGGTCTGTTTGTGGGCTCTTTTGCGGCTGCAACGGTGTTGCCGTTCTCGTCGGACGTGCTGTTGATTGGCTTGTTGGCTGCGGGTGGCGATCCGTTATTATGCTTCCTTTATGCCACGGCGGGAAACTGGCTTGGAGGCCTGACTTGTTATGGCCTTGGTTGGCTAGGCAAGACTGAATGGCTAGAACGTTGGTTTCGTGTTAAGCCAGAAACAGTGACCAAGCAGAAACGCCATGTGGATAAATGGGGGCCCTTGTTGGCTTTGATGGCGTGGGTGCCTTTTGTTGGAGACGTTTTTGCTATAGGGCTGGGATTCTATAAGGCTTCGCTATGGAAGAGTGCTTTCTGGATGCTGATAGGCAAGGCCCTTAGATATTTATTGTGGATATTGCTATTCTGAAGCGATTATTCTGTGACGAGATCTGCCACAGTGGCTTGTATTACACGGATTACTTCGGAGGGATTCACTTTGAGTTGTAGGCCTCTTTGTCCGGCACTGATGTAGATGAAAGGGAATTCATTGCTGGTCTCATGGATAAAGACGGGATAAGGCTTTTTCATGCCGATAGGGGTGCATCCTCCGCGAATATAGCCTGTTAGAGGGAGAAGTTCCTTCATGTGGATCATTTCGCAACTCTTGTTGCCGCTGATGCGTGCGGCTTTTTTAAGGTCGACTTCGTCGCACCCAGGTATGACGCACACGAAGATACCTGTTTTGTTTCCACGTAGAACGAGGGTTTTGAAGACTTGGCGGATGTCTTCGTTAAGTTGTTCAGCAATATGTGCCGCACCCAGGTCGTTCTCGTCTACTTGGTAAGGAATAAGTTGGTAATCCACCTTGTTGCGGTCAAGGATGCGAGCGGCATTGGTTTTGGTGATCTTATCCATTGATGATTTCGTCAAGTTCTAGCCAGCGCAGCTCTTTCTCGTCGAGGTCTGCTATTATCTCTCCAATTCGGTTTGAGGCTTGGGTGAGTTTGTCGAGGTCGCTTTCGCCACCATTGAGTATGGCTTCCAGTTTGGCTTTTTCTTGCGAGAGTTGGTCTATCTCGCTGGATAGCTGTTCGTACTCTTGTTTCTGCTTAAAGGTGGCTTTGGGTTTGTCACTCTTGGTCTTTTCGTATTTGGGTTTCTCGTCACGTCGCTGTTTGTTCTCTACTTTCGTCGCCAGGGTCTTCTGCTGACGGTATTCTGTATAGTTGCTGTGATAGTCGCGAATGCGTCCGTTGCCTTCGAATACGAAAAGGTGGTCAACGAGGTTGTCCATAAAGGAGCGGTCGTGGCTCACGATAATAAGGCAGCCTTTGTAGTTGGCTAGGAAAGATTCGAGTATTTCGAGAGTGTAGATGTCGAGGTCGTTGGTGGGCTCGTCGAGTATGAGGAAGTTAGGATTGGCCATCAATACTTTCAGAAGGTATAGCCTGCGTCGTTCGCCGCCGCTCAGATTGCCAAAATAGTTGTATTGTGTGGTGCCATCGAATCCGAAATAAGTGAGGAACTGATGGGCAGACATCTCTTTGCCGCCTTCGAGCTGGATGACGTCGGCCACCTCCTTGATGATCTCGATGACGCGCATATCGTCTTTGGCCTTAAGTCCATTCTGGGTGTAGAATCCAAACTGGATCGTCTGCCCCACGATAATCTTTCCGCTGTCGGGTCGCAGCTGCTCGGTAATCATATTTAGGAAGGTGGATTTGCCCACGCCGTTAGGACCTACGATTCCGATTTTCTCTCCTTTCTTGAAGGTGTAGCTGAAGTCGTCAACCATTTTTCGGCCGTCGTAGCTTTTCGTGACGTTGTACATTTCGAGAATCTTGCCTCCTATGCGTTCAGTCTTGACGGATAGTTCAGGTCGGGCATCGTCAAATCGCGTATGCGCCTTCTCCTCAAGTTCGTAGAATGCGTCTATTCTTGCTCGGGCTTTTGTGCCGCGGGCTTGCGGCATTCGTCGCATCCAGTCTAGTTCTGTGCGGTAGAGGCTTTTGGCTTTCTCAACTTCCACCCGTTCGTTGTATTCTCGTTCGGCTTTCTTGCGGAGGTAGTAGTCGTAGTTGCCCTTATAGTGGTACAGCTGGCTGTTGTCTATTTCGATGATGTCTTGGCACACGTGGTCAAGGAAGTATCGGTCGTGGGTGACCATGAGAATGCTGAGCTTCTGCTTCGAAAGGAATTCCTCGAGCCACTCGATCATCTCAATGTCGAGGTGGTTGGTGGGCTCGTCGAGGATAAGGAAGTTGCAGTCGTCAATCAGGGTTCGGGCCAAAGCAACCTTCTTCTGCTCTCCGCCGCTCATGACCGAAATGGGTTTGTCGAGATCGGTGATTTTGAGTCGGCTGAGCACCTCTTTTACTTGGTTGTCGTAGTCCCAAGCGTTAAGGGAGTCCATCTGGTTGATGCATTCTTGCATTTCGTGTTCGGCAGCAGGGGAGGGGTTGAGCTGCATTTGCAGCATGGCCTCTTCGTAGCGGCGTATCAGGCGTACGAATATATTCTCGCTAGCAAGCACAAAATCTCGCACCGTCTGGTCGGTATGTATTTCAGGGTTCTGGGGCAGGTATGCCATTCGAATATCGTTGCGGAAGGTGAACTGTCCTGAATCTTGTAGCACCTTGCCGGTGAGGATGTTGAGAAGCGACGATTTGCCATAACCGTTGCGCGCAATCAAGGCTGTTTTTTGTCCGGCATTGATTCCGAAGCTGATGTCCTCAAAGAGGATCTTGTCGCCATAGGCTTTGGTGAGGTGTTCGACGGTGAGTAGTGCGTCCGACATGTATTAGATGGATATGTATTATTACTGTTTTCTCAATAGGTTAGTCATCAATAGCCATATTTGCCCTTCCATTTTTCGTGCAGTTGGCGTTTGGTTTCCTGTTCGCGAGGGTTGTTTCCTGGCTGATAGAGGCAGGTGCCCTTGATGGCGTCTGGCAGGTATTCTTGACCGGAGAAGTTGCCCGGATAGTCGTGAGGATATTGATATCCTTCGTGGTATCCCAGTTCTTTCATTAGCTTAGTTGGTGCATTGCGAATGGCCATCGGGACAGGTAAGTCTCCAGTCTGCTTGATCAGCATTTGTGCGGCGTGTAGCGCATTATAGGTTGTGTTGCTCTTGGGCGATGATGCCAGGTATACAGCCGTCTGCGCAAGGATGATTTTGCATTCGGGGTAGCCTATCTTGGTGACAGCGTCGAAGCAGGCGTTGGCCAGCAATAGGGCGTTGGGGTTGGCGTTAGTGATATCCTCGCTGGCAAATATCAGCATGCGGCGGGCAATGAATACGGGGTCTTCGCCCCCCTCCATCATGCGCGTCATGTAGTAGATGGCTGCGTTGGGGTCGCTGCCGCGCATGGATTTGATGAAGGCTGAAATCAGGTCATAGTGCATGTCGCCCTGTTTGTCGTAGATGGCCAGATTGTTCTGTATGACTTCTGTGGCCGTTTTGTTGGTCACGATCACTTCGGGCGTTGCGGTGCTGTTTACTACCAGTTCTAGGGCATTGAGCAGTTTTCGAGCATCGCCGCCGCTGATGCGCATCAAGGCTTCGGTCTCTTGCAGGGTAATCTTTCTGTCGATAGTGGCGTAGTAGTCTACGGCCGACGCGAGCAACTGGTTCATCTCTTCGGCGCCGAACTCTTTGAGCACATATACTTGACAGCGGGAGAGGAGTGCCGAATTGACCTCAAAAGAGGGATTCTCGGTGGTGGCTCCAATAAGGGTGATGATGCCTTTCTCTACAGCTCCAAGGAGCGAGTCTTGCTGCGATTTGCTGAATCGGTGAATCTCATCTATGAAGAGAATTGCGCCAAATTGGTTGCGGGCTGTATCGATGACGTCGCGTACTTCCTTGACGCCGCTGTTGATGGCACTCAGTGAGTGAAACGGGCGGCGCAGCGTGTGGGAGATGATGGTCGCCAAGGTGGTCTTGCCGATGCCTGGAGGCCCCCATAGGATCATCGAGGGGATGGTGCCGCTCTCTATCATAGTGCGCAAAACAGCACCTTGTCCCACAAGGTGCTGCTGTCCGATGTATTCGTCTAGCGTCTTTGGCCTGAGTATTTCTGCCAGAGGGGTATTCATGTATGAATCTTTTTAGATGATGAGCATGGCGTCGCCAAAGGTACCGAAACGATATTTCTCCTTGATAGCGGTTTCGTAAGCTCGCTGGAGCAGCAGTGGCCCGGCAAAGGCGCTCACCATGATGAACATCGAACTCTGTGATGGGTGGAAATTGGTCACCATCATATCTGCAATCGTGAAATCGTAGGGAGGATAGATGAACTTGTTGGTCCATCCATCGTAAGGGCTGATCTTGCCAGGAATGGTAACGCAGCTCTCAATGGCTCGCATGGCGGTCGTTCCTACGCAGCAGATCTTGTGGCCATTAGCCTTGGCACCGTTGATCATCTCGCAAGTAGCGTCGCTGATATGCATTTCTTCTGCGTCCATGCGATGTTTCGAAAGGTCTTCTACGTCGATGGATTTGAAGTTGCCTAGGCCGCAATGGAGGGTCAGTTCTGCCCATTTCACATCTTTTATTTCCAATCGCTTGATTAACTCTCTGCTGAAGTGGAGTCCTGCTGCTGGTGCTGCCACAGCGCCCTCGTTCTTGGCATAGAGGGTCTGGTAGCGTTCTGCATCGGCGTTCTCTACTTCGCGAAGGCGTAGAATCTCGTCAGGAAGTGGGGTGTGACCCATCTTGCGGATGGTCTGTATGAAGTCGTGGTGGTCGCCGTCGAAGAGGAATCGGATCGTACGTCCGCGTGAGGTGGTGTTGTCGATAACCTCGGCCACAAGGGCATCGTTTTCGCCAAAGTAGAGCTTGTTGCCGATACGGATCTTGCGGGCTGGGTCTACTACCACATCCCATAGGCGGGTCTCTTCGTTGAGTTCGCGAAGAAGGAATACGGTAATCTTGGCGCCGGTCTTTTCCTTCTCGCCATAGAGCATGGCAGGGAACACCTTGGTGTTGTTTACCACCATCACGTCGTCGGTGTCTACATATTCGATCAGGTCTTTGAATAGTCTGTGCTCGATCTCTTTGGTGTCGCGGTGCACTACCATCAGTCGGCATTCGTCGCGCTGCTTGGTTGGCTTCTCTGCGATAATGTCCTTAGGTGTGCTGTACTTAAACTCTGAAAGCTTCATATCTATATATGTATTCTATTATATATTATTCAAAAAAATTGTGTATCTCGTCAATAGTGTAGGCTTGCGAGATCTGGTAGATTCCCACTTGTTCGCGGCGTAGCGCTGAAAGGAATGCTCCGCTGCCGAGGGCCAATCCTAGGTCGCGTGCCAGACTTCTGATGTAGGTTCCTTTTCCGCATCGAATCCTAAAGTCTATCTGGGGAAGTCCTTGTGGTATTCTTCCTTGCGGATTGTCATACAGGCGCGTGGCCCCATTAGGGGTAGGTGCGGCTGTTTCGGGCAGCGTTACTTTTGCTCCTGGAGTGATTCTTATGTCGGTAATCTCGAATTCGTGGATGGTTACCGTTTTGGGCTGGATAGTTACCGTCGGGTCATCTGTTCGGGCATATTCATAAGCCCGTTGTCCGTCTATCTTCACGGCGCTAAACATAGGAGGCACTTGCTGTATGTCGCCCAAAAATTGGTCACGGGTCTTCATAATCAATTCAGGCGTGATATGTTCGAAAGGGTAGAGGTGGTCCACCTCTCGTTCCAGGTCGTAGCAGGGAGTTGTGGCTCCAAGAACCATGGTGCCGGTATAGACCTTCTCTCCATCCTGTAGTTGGGGGATGGTCTTGGTGGCTTTGCCTATGCATACCAGTAGTAGTCCTGTCGCCAGTGGGTCTAGGGTTCCAGCGTGGCCGATCTTGAATTTCTTCAGATCATAGGTGTGGCGTATGTAGGCCTTCACCTTGTTCACGGCTTGGAACGAGGTCCACTGGTAGGGCTTGTCTAGGCAGATCACCTGTCCGGCCTGTAGTTCTTCTAACGTCATGCTGCTACAGGAAGGAAGTTGAATACGATAGCTGCGATGCCGATCACGGTGCAGTAGGCAGCGAACCAGATGAGTTTGCCCTTCTTCACGATGTTGATCATCCACTTGCAAGCCAGGCAGCCCACGATGAATGCGGAGAGGAATCCGATAATGAGGCTGCTCATAGGGATGCCGGCCATGGCGGTGTCAAATCCCATCTCGGCGATGTCCTTCACGTCGAGCAGTGCCATGCCCAGTATTGGAGGAATCACCATTAGGAATGAGAACTGTGCCAGGTTTTCCTTCTTGTTGCCCAGCAGCAGTCCGGTGGCAATGGTGCTGCCCGAGCGGCTGAGGCCTGGCAGGCAGGCTATTGCCTGGGCTATACCGATGATGAAAGCATGCATTGGGGAGATGTGGTCGCGCTGACGTGGCTTAGCATAGTATGCAAAGGCCAGCAATGCGGCGGTGCAGAGCAGGCAGATGCCCACCACGAGGAGTCCGTTGAAGGCTGCTTCGATGGTGTCTTTGATGGTCAGGCCCACGATGCCCACAGGTATCATCGATACCAGGATATTCACCACATATTTGGTGCCCTCGTTCCATTTCCACTGAAAGAGGTCCTTGAATAGCCAGATGATTTCTCTCCAGAGGATGACTATCGTGCTGAGCACGGTGGCTACATGGAGTACTACCGTGAAGGTGAGCACGCTCTCTTCGCTTGGCAGGTCAAAGAAGTTGCCCAAGATGGCAAGGTGTCCGCTGCTGCTTACTGGCAGGTATTCTGTAAGGCCCTGTACCAGGCCCATGATCAATGCTTGTAACCAATCCATTGTTGCTGTGTGTTATTGTTTTTTAGAAGGTGATTTGAACATGATGGCCAGCACCTCAACGAGGAATCCGGCACAGATCATTACCGGAGCCACAAACATTCTTCGGCTGTCGAACATGTCGTTATTGAACACGTTGGGGTCGTCGCTACCGCCGCCGGTCAGCATGATGTATCCAATAAAGAGGATGATGATGCCTGCCACGAGCAGTATGTAGTTCGTACGTCCGAATACGAAATCGAAACCCTTCTTTTCGGTTTCTTGTCCGTTAAGTTCTTTCTTCATTTATGGGTAATGTTAAAGTTCTTTCGATTGGGTTAATTTTCTTTCATGTGCTTGTTGAGGGCCATGATTGTGGCTATCCAGGTGATGATGATGCCTATCAGAACGATGATTCCGGCCATGCCTGCATACCATATCATGTGGTCAACGTTCAGCAGGTCGAGCGACAGCTGGTTGTCGGCAACCAATACTGATACTGCCACTAGCAAGTCGGCCAGCACACCGCCGATAGCGCCATACAGCACGCCTCTCCAAAGGAACGGACGGCGGATAAAGTTCTTCTTGGCGCCTACCATTCGCATGGTGAGGATCGTCTCGCGCTGGGAATAGAGCGAGATGCGGATGGTGCTGCTGATAAGCATGATGCTTACCACAAGCAGCAGCACGATGAAGAAGCATAGGAAGTATTCTGCCTTGTAGAATATGTCGTAGAGCTCGCTCACCACATTTTCCTGATAGATTACGTCGTTCACGCCGTTGGTGGACAGCATCTCCTCCTTAAACTGGTTGATGAGGCTGCTCGAGGTATCTGGTATGATCTCCGAGCGGAAGTTCACCATAAACATGTCGGGCAGGGGGTTGTATCCGCTGAATCCTATGAAGTCCTCTTCGAGGGTTTCTGAGAATATCTTGGCACCCTCTTCTTTTGAGATAAAGTCTACGTGGGTCACATAGTCCTTGGCTTCGATCTTCCGCTGCAGCTGCGCTATGGCCTCCTGGTCCATCTCTGGCGATACCTCTACGCTGTACGTAATCTTCTCCTGCATGTTGTAGATGGTGCGGTACGACTGGTATTCAAGCATCATCAGCAGTCCCAAGAGGAACAGCACCAGCGTGATGCTCAGTGTGGTCGAAGTGTGGGTGGCCCACAGCTTCACTTTGCTGTGTCTTTTTACCTTCTTCATGGTTTGATAATCGATTGCTTAATTTAGTTGGCAAGCAGCATTGGCATTACGAGCATCAGGATGCTTTCTGGGGTCTCTTCCTGATTTTCGGCTACTGGGAATATGATGCCGGCGCGGCGTGGGTCGCTCATCTCTATCAGAATCTCGTTGGTGTCGAGGTTGTTCAGCATCTCGATGAGGAATTTTGCACAGAATCCGATCTCCATTTCCTTGCCTTCATAGCTGCAGGCCAGTTTCTCGCTAGCATCGTTGGCAAACTCGATGTCTTCTGCTGAGATAACCAGTTCCTGGCTGCTGATGGCGAGGCGTACCTGGTGGGTCGACTGGTTGGCAAAGAGGCCTACGCGCTTCAGGGTGTTCATCAGCGTGAGTCGGTCGATGGTCAGTCTGTTAGGATTTTCCTTTGGAATGGCGGCCTCATAGTTAGGATATTTGCCGTCTACCAGTCGGCAGATCACGTAGAAGTTCTCCAGGGTGATGAAGAGGTTGGTGTTGTTATACTCTATCACGGCCTCGCAGTCTTCCTTGCGGCTGTTGATGATATTGCGCAGCATGGTCATAGGCTTGCCGGGCAGGATGAAGTTGGTGCTTTCCTCAGCGTGGATGTCGCTTCTGCGGTAGCGTACCAGTTTCTGTGCGTCGGTGGCCACGAAGGTTACTCCGTCAGGGGTGAGTTCGCAGTAGATGCCGCTCATCTGTGGGCGCAGCTCGTCGGTGCTGGCTGCAAAGGCGGTCTTGCTGATGGCGCTTACCAGTACTGAGGCTGGCATCACCACCTTCTGGGTGTCCTTAGGTGCTGGCATTTCGGGATAGTTCTCTGGGTTCATGCCGGCGAGGCGGTACTTGCCCTGGCCCGAAACGATCTCGATGCCGTAGTTCTTGTCGTCTACCGAGAAGGTCATTGGCACGTCGTCAAGGCTCTTGAGTATGTCGAGCAGCAGCTTCGATGGAACGGCGATATCGGCCAATCCTGAAGTGTTGGTCTCGATGTCGGTAATGGTGGTCACCAGCGTGGTGGCCATGTCGGTAGCCTTCACGGTCAGCTTGCCCTCATCCAGGTGGAAGTGGAAGCAGCTGATGATTGGCAGGGCGTTGTTGGTGGTCAATACTCCGCTGATGGCTTGCAACTGTTTTACGAATAACTGGCTGTTAACGATGAATTTCATGGTATTATATATTTATTATTTCTTATTTAGATTTTTTGCAAAGATAAGACTTTTTTTGCGTTAAAAAGCATTTTTTTGCAAAATAGTTATCAACAGGCTGTGCGTTTCTCTATTCGCTCAGCTTGTAGGCGGGCTCTGATTTGACGTGCGGACTGTTGAAGTCCTGATTCAATCGCTCGTTTTGAACGCGTCCTTGTGCGTTGTCTCTCAGTTCCCAACGGCCGTTGATCCACACATAGGCCATCTCTACTCCTGAGGGCACGTAGTATTGGAACAGTCCTTCCATTCCGGGTATCTGCGGCTCTATCTGGTCGAAGATGATCATGGGTCCTTTCTCGTCATTGGTCTCCTGCACCGATATGGTGCGGGTCTTCTTGCCGCTGCCAGTCTTCACGCGCTTGCTGGTCACCGTGCGGGTGAATTGCTCTGAGTAGTTGAGGTTCACCATGGCATTGCTGCTATAGTCTAGCACTATGCGGCGCAGGGTCTTCTCCTTGCGGAATAGGGCCTGTCCGAACTGGGGCTTGCTGCTGGTGCCTCTGAAGCAGATGGGCTCTATCACCTTGCGCTGTATCAGGTGGTTGCGGCCCGTCCATCCAAGCAGGGTATAGTAGGTCTTGCCCTCGTGGGTGGTTGTCACCAGCTGCTGGTATACGGCTCCCAGCCATCGGTCGGGACTGAATAGCGACTCCTCTATGTTGATAGCCTCCTCCGATACGTCGGTGAGGGGGTACACCACATAGTCGCCCTCTTTCTCATCGTATACCTGCACAAAGCCGAAGCATTCGTATTCCCCTTGGTCCGAAACCACAGGCCAAGTGATGATTCTCAGCTTCTTGTCCGTCGAGGTGAGCACCGACACGTAGTCGCCCAGGTTCCATTGGAATTTGAACGAGCCTTCGGTCTGCAGCGCCTGGCTGAACAGCTGCACTGCCAGTTCGTTGGCGTTGTAGCGCTGGTTGTCGGTGGGGGCCGACCTTACCAGTTCGAAATGTTTGATCAGCTGCTGCTGGTAGTTGGCCATCAGCGCCTTGTCTTGCGCCTGGGCAGCAAAGCCCAAAATCACAAAGAGTAGGAGGGTAATTTTAATCTTCATGCAATATTTAACGCATGACTTCGTTTTTTATTATATATAAAGAAAAATTTTAATCATGAAAGAGATAATCGAAAAGGCTTGGGACGACCGCTCCCTTCTGGAACAGGCCGCTACCCAGCAGGCAATTCGCGAGGCTGTCGAGGAACTCGACAAGGGCCGCCTACGCATTGCTCAGAAAATTGATGGTCAATGGCAAGTGAACGAGTGGTTGAAGAAGGCGGTGCTAATGTACTTCCCAATCTGTAAGTTGCAGGTCATGGAGGCCGGTCCCCTTGAGTGGCACGACAAGATGGCGCTCAAGCATGGCTACGACCAGCTCGGCGTTCGCGTAGTGCCTCAGGCCGTGGCTCGCTATGGCGCTTATCTGGCTCCTGGTGTGGTGATGATGCCCTCTTATGTCAATATTGGCGCCTACGTGGATTCTGGCACTATGGTCGACACTTGGGCCACGGTGGGCAGCTGCGCACAGGTGGGCAAGAATGTGCACCTCAGCGGCGGCGTGGGCCTTGGCGGCGTGCTCGAGCCTGTCCAGGCGGCCCCTGTGATTATTGAGGACAACTGCTTTATCGGCAGCCGCTGCATTGTCGTAGAGGGCGCCCTTATCGAAGAGGAGGCCGTTCTCGGCGCCAATACCGTCATCACCGGCAGCACCAAGATTATCGACGTCACCGGCAGCGAGCCCGTAGAGTATAAGGGCCGTGTCCCCGCCCGCAGTGTGGTTATCCCGGGCAGCTATACCCGCCATTATCCTGCTGGCGACTATAATGTGCCTTGCGCCCTCATTATCGGCAAGCGCAAAGAGAGCACCGACAAGAAGACCTCCCTCAACGCCGCCCTTCGCGACTTCGGCGTAGAGGGCTGATCCTGGCTCAAATAGTTACCAATCTTAATCTAGTATTCTTATGAAGAAATACTTTATACTGATAGCAGTAATGCTCTGTGGCATAATGACTAGTTGCCGCGATTATGACGATTTCGATTTCGAGGGCACCGTAGTGGGCTACCGCTATTGTTCCTCCATCGGAAGCGTGCAGGATTTGGGCTATTTCGTCAAGCTCGACAGCCCCGATTCTGTAGGCGGAAGCGTCGAAATCAATGGCGTAAAGATGGATAATGTGCTGGTTGTCTACCAGTCCGACCGCATGCTCCGCAATCTCGACCACATCCACGGAAGGCTCTACCTGGAGCCCAAATATTCCAAGGCCAACTGCTCCGTGCATGCTACCGATGTCGACAAGGACCTTCCCGAGGCTGTCTTTACCAAGATAGTGAGGGACTAATCAGCTCTGTTAGATGAAGAACAGGCAGGCTCCGGCTACGCTGATGCAGGCCCCTATCACCTCCTTGACGGTCACCTTCTGGTGGAATATCCAGTAGGCGGGAAGTATGATCAGGATAGGGGATAGGGCCATGAGCGTCTGGGCAATGCCTGTGCTAGTATACAAGGTGGCCATCAGCGAAAGGCTCACTCCCACAAAAGGACCGAATACCGTGCTTGCCAAGGCACACCACATCGAGGTGCGGTCGTGCCAGGCCTGGCTGAGCTGTTGGCGGCCGTTCTTCGAGAAGGCCAGCAGCGCTACGCTGAATCCTGCCAGTCCGATAAATGCGCGTATCATCGTGCCGGCAAAGGGAATAGAGATGCTGAAGGGGATGGGCAGTATCGCCCCGTCGGCCACGTCGTTGGGCAGAAATCCGTTCATCGCCACCGCCTGCTCATAGTGCTGCAGTCCTATCTTGCTGATAACGAGTCCGACACCCTGTCCTATGCCGGCTCCTGCTCCAAAGAGGATTCCCTTCATGGGGAATTTCAATCGCACGCTTAATCCGTTGCTTTTCTGATTTTGGCCGTCGTCCTTGGCCAGCACCGACATGCTGATGCCTACCAGCACCACCACCATGCCTAGGATGGCGAGGGGCTTCATGGCTTCGCCCAGCAGTATCCAGGCCGTGATGGCCGCCGTTGGGGCCGAAAGGGTCTGCAGCAGCTGCCCGAAGCGGGAACCGATGATGATATAGCCCTTGAAGAGGCAGTAGTCGCCCAGCACATAGCCTATGAATCCCGACAGAATCAGCCACAGCCAGGTGCCAGAGTCGGCAAATCTTGGGTAAGGGGCGCCCATTATCACCCATAGGGTGGCGCCCAAAAGCAGTATCGACATCACCATGCGGGTGACGTTCAGCGGCAGCGACCCGATGCGTTTTGAGGCCGTCTCGGCGAAAAGCGCTCCGGTGGTAAAAGAGGCTGCAGTACAGATAGATAGTATTTCTCCTAAGAGCATTATTCTAGCATTTTTCGAAGTGCAAAAGTACGGATTCTTGCCTTACCGACCAAAAAAAATTGACCCATTCTCGAATTTTTTTGTCCGCCGTGTCGAAAATAATGTGTATCTTTGCATTTCAATAGATGAATTGAGTGTTTAATTAACGGATAGCTATCATCGATATGAGAAAAAAACAAATCAGCACCAACCAGCAGATTAAAGAGTCGGCTCGCAAGCTCTTTCTCGAAAAAGGTTTCGACGCCACCTCCATTCGCGATATTGCCGAGGCAGCCCATTCCAATGTGGCCCTCCTCAACTATTATTTTCGTAGCAAGCAAGGCCTCTTCAATCAGATTGTGGCCGACATCGTTGCTGAGATTCTCAAGCCCGCCTTGTCTATCTTCCAGCAGGAAGGCCTCTCCGTAAACGACGCTATGGACCAGCTGGTGGGCACCTATACCGATTATTTCAACGCCCATCCAGAATATCCTGTATTTGTGATGGATGAGATACACAGAGATCCTGCATTCGTGCTCTCGCTTATCCCCGTTTCGGAATTGGAGCAGACTCCCTTTGTGTCGCAGCTGCCAGAATCCATGAAGGAGTCAGTCGGAGGCGTTCCCTACTATGTGCATCTCATCATCAACGCCCTCTCCATGCTGCTGCTGCCTATGTTCGTCAAGCCGATGTTTGAGGCCGACAGCCGCCTGGGCAAGCAGGCCTTTGCCGACCTGTCTGCCATCCGCAAGCAGATGATTCCCATCTGGATCAACACTATGGTCGAGATGGTGTAGAACGATACTTTTGCCTCAAGCAGCAACCTGCTGCCCATCAGCCTAATATGGCCGCACGTTCTTCCGAATCGTGCGGCTTCTTTTTGCCCCTTATCTGTATCCAATCTGGCTTATATGTGCTATATTTGTGCTATATATGTGCTATATATGTCCTATTCCTATAGGATAGCAGAAATATAGCACATATATAGCACAAATATAGCACATATGCGCCCAATAAGTCCCCCATAATGTTCCCATTGTAGGCCCATTCTTCAGAGGCGTCAGGCAGGTGGTTTGGGTGCCTTGTTGAAAAGGTTGTGGAAAAGTATGGGCGCTGATAGGCATGCATTATATATATTTTGCGTATCTTTGCAATCGATACTAATTTGAAAAATAAGTGCAATACTCTCTTTTAGAACACATTGAATCTCCAGCCGACCTCAAATCGCTTTCGATTGAGGACCTTAAGGCACTCTCTGGCGAACTGCGTCAGTATATCATCTCTACCCTTAGCTCCCATCCGGGCCACTTGGCATCGGGCTTGGGCGTGGTGGAACTCACCGTGGCGCTGCATGCTGTGTTCAATACTCCCGACGATAAGCTTGTTTGGGATGTGGGCCATCAGGCCTATGCCCATAAGATCTTGACGGGCAGAAGGAACCGCTTCTCTACCATACGTACCTATGGCGGTTTGAGCGGATTTCCCAAGATGACTGAAAGCGAGTATGATGCATTCGGAACCGGCCATAGCAGCACCTCTATCAGCGCTGCCCTTGGCATGGCCACCGCCTCCAAGCTGCAGGGCAATGCCTCTCGGCAGCATATCGCCGTGATCGGCGACGGCTCTATGACCGGCGGCGAGGCCTTCGAGGCCCTCAACAACGCCGGCGTCAGCAAGGCCAACATTCTGGTGATCCTCAACGACAACGGCATCTCTATCGACAAGTCGGTGGGCGGCCTCAGCCGCTACCTTACCAAGGTGACCGCCTCGCGCCGATACAACGACCTCAAAAACAAGGTGTGGGACACCCTCGACGGCGACGAGCAGAACCGCTCGAGAGGCAAAGAGAAAGGACTGAACTTCTTTCAGAAGATGGCCTATTCCACCAAGTCGGCACTCCTGGGACACCAGAACAACCTGTTCGAGTCGTTGGGATTCCGCTACTTCGGCCCCATCGACGGCCACAATATGGAAGACCTCCTCGAAGTGCTCAACAAGCTGCGTAAGCTCAAGGGCCCCAAGCTGCTCCACATCGTCACCACCAAGGGCAAGGGCCTGCCGGCAGCAGAAGAAAACCCCACCGTTTTCCATGCGCCAGGCAAGTTCGACGCCGAGACCGGCGAGCGAATTAAAACGACCGCTTCAAACATGCCGCCCAAGTACCAGGATGTGTTTGGCCGCACCATCATAGAGCTGGCCGAGAAGAATCCTAAGATAGTGGGAATCACCCCCGCCATGCCAACAGGCTGTTCGCTCAACATGATGATGGCCGAAATGCCCGACCGCGCCTTCGACGTGGGCATCGCCGAGCAGCATGCCGTGACCTTCGCAGCCGGACTGGCGGCACAGGGACAGCTTCCCTTCTGCAATATCTACAGTTCGTTCATGCAGCGGGCCTACGACCAGGTGATTCACGACGTGGCGCTGCAGAATCTCGACTTCGTGCTCTGCCTCGACCGCGGCGGACTCGTGGGCGACGACGGCCCTACACACCACGGCGCCTTCGACATGGCCTGCCTGCGACTGGTGCCCAACCTCACCATCATGGCGCCCATGAACGAGCACGAGCTGCGCAATATGATGTACACCGCCCAGCTGCCCGGCAAGGGTCCGGTGGTGATCCGCTATCCGCGCGGAAACGGCGTGCTCACCGACTGGCACAACGAGATGCTGGAGCTCCCAATCGGCAAGGGCAGAATGCTCAAAGAGGGTAGGGAAGTGGCCATTGTAAGCATCGGACACATAGGCAATTCTGCGATGGAAGCAGCAGCAACGCTCGAAGCCGATGGCATCTCGGTGGGAGTGTACGACATGCGCTTTGTAAAGCCGTTAGACACGGCCCTTCTTGACCAGATAGCCGAACGCTACGACCGGGTGATTACCCTCGAAGACGGCTGCCTGGAAGGCGGCTTCGGCAGCGCCGTGCTGGAATACTACTCCGCCAAAGGCGGCAAGACCCCAGCAGTGAAGCGCTTAGGCATCCCCGACCGCTTCATCACCCACGGCACCATCCCCCAGCTCCAGCAGGAATGCGGCATAGACACGACCTCCATCATCGCCGCCGTGAAAGCGTGACAGGCTTTATTAGTCACAGATCTACGCCAGCGCGCCCTCAGAGCCTACAACGCCCTAAAAGAAGAAAACCAGAATCTGCGCCAAGAGATTAATCGCTCAAGCATAGGACTCCATAGGGGAAATAGGACAAAGTAGGAACCAATGACACATATCCTATCAAAGGTCCTATTGTCAATCCTACACTTCCTGCCCTCGTGAAATATTGCCATCATGAAAATTTGCCCGTTCGGGAAATTATTCGTAATTTTGCAGATGGTTTTAAAATGAAGTTTTTGTAAACAAAGCTGCATTTGTAACTTGAATTCAACTTCGATGCACAAATAATTATATGCTATGACCGATAGAGAAATCCAGCAGCAGATGGACGCAATGCGGGCCTTGGCTGAACCCATGCCTCAGGTCGGCATCTTTTGGTTCGACCTCAGCGATCACACTTTCTTTGGTGTCCGTAAGCAGGAGATTACTCCCAAGCAAGTGGAGGAAGCTGCCGAAAAAGGCCTTCCGTTCATCAACTACCCACACCTTCATCGTCAGGTATGGGCAAAGGAATATTTCCGTGCGCAGGCCACAGGAGAGCAGACCAAATTCGTAGGCGACTACACCCAGATACCAAGGGGGCGAGTTGCATGGAACATCAACAAGTTCATCGTCTTCGTAGGCCAATGGGCCAAACCCATCGAAGCAGAACTTTCCGAGATGATAGAAAATGAATTTGCCCTTCCATACTTCGAATTCGTTTACGACATCCATTGGGACCTCGGCCACGGCTGGAGTGGCGACCTATAAGACTCGAATTGGCGAGAAAGGTGAAGGTTACGCTGGTTCGCCAACCGCTGGAAGAGCCGCCTCTTCTACCAAGAAAACCTCCCCGCCACCTTCCTCATCCAACTCTTGAGCCACATAGTGAAACCCTTAGGCCGCGCGGAGTGATGTGCTCGAAAAAGATTGCCCATTCAAGAAATTTTTCGTAATTTTGCAGTTTGAATTTGTATTAGTATAGAAATGAAAATTGCAGTTATAGCTTGAAATCAACACCTTATTAATCATGACAGATCAGCAAAAACAGGCCATCATAGTAAGTGGAAAGGAATATTTCCGCACAACCATTATTCCAAATCATTTAAAGAACCTCCAGAAGTTGAAGCTTTCGGAGTTCAATATCAATCCGTTCCTCATCAATTACCTTGCAGCATTCCTTTGTGGCGATACTGAGCCACATTCACTTGCAAAGGCTCTTGTTTATCCACGTATTCTTGGCACCAGTTTGAACACAAGTTTCGGTCAGAATATCCAGGTATTCATTTCAAGTCTTGAAGAGATCACAGGTGGGGCATCTGGGGTTGAGGGTATTGATATAGAATTCGTTGATGCTATCGATGGCAGACGTAAATATTGCCAATGCAAGGCTGGCCCACAGACTATCAATAAGGAGGACATTGCAACAATCCTTGGTCATTTCAAGTATTTGATGAACAAGTCAAGACTTGATAGAATGGGTTTGCAGTTTGATGATTTGATTGTAGGCGTTCTATATGGCGAACGTGATAACCTATCAGCAAATTACAAAGCAATTGATGCTCATTACCCAGTGTTGTGCGGTGCTGATTTTTGGGAAAGACTGACCGGTGACAAAGAGTTCTATAATCGCTTAGCCAAGGCTTTCGGAGAAGTTGTAGAGGAAGATGGCATAGATGGCAGTACCCTCATTCTTAAGAAGGTTGACGAGATTGCTCAAGAAATAATCGATAAAGGTGGTTTGTAACAATGAGATTTATTTCCGAAAATAACTTTGCGGCTTTGATGGGTACTTCAAACTCAACGGCTCAGAAATGGGCTGAGAGTGGAGTGTACCCCTCCCATGTTGTCAATGGCATAAGAGGCTTTGACATGGAGGAACTGACAGGAATTTCCGAAGTCAGTGAGATGATTAATGGTAAATGGGACGAAGAATCTCATGTCGAACCGCTTCGCCAATATACCTCTGTTGAACTCTTTGCGGGTGGTGGCGGCTTGGCACTTGGCATGTCACTTGCAGGTTTTCATCATGTTCTCCTCAACGAGTTTGATACTTCTGCCTGTAAGACGCTTCGCTCCAATCGCCCTGATTGGAATGTTATTGAGGGCGATGTTCGACATATTGACTTTACTCCTCTTCGTGACAAGGTAGACTTCCTCTCGGGAGGTTTCCCCTGCCAGGCGTTTTCTTACGCTGGTAAGCAGGGTGGCTTCAATGATACTCGTGGAACATTGTTCTTCGAGTTGGCACGTGCAGTAACAGAGATTCGACCAAAGGTCTTCATGGGCGAAAACGTTAAGGGGTTGACTTCTCACGAAGATGGTAAAACCTTCGGTACCATATGCAACGTCATTAGAGAACTCGGTTATACTCTGGTTGAACCTCGTGTGCTGAAAGCAATCATGTATCAGGTACCTCAGAAGCGTGAACGACTTATCTTGATAGCCATTCGCAACGATATTGCCGAACGTGTGCAGTTTCATTGGCCTTCGCCTTACGAACGTGTACTCACCCTTCGCGATGCGTTCTACAAGAGTATTATATTTGACAAGAATGTTCCCAAGTCAGAAGGCGTTAAATACCCGGAAAAGAAACAACGCGTATTGGAATTGGTTCCTCAAGGTGGTGACTGGCGCGACCTTCCCGAAGATGTGGCGCGTGAATACATGGGTGGCAGTTGGTTGCTTGGCGGTGGTAAGACGGGTATGGCTCGTCGTTTGTCGCTTGACGAACCCTCACTTACCCTCACTTGCGCTCCTGCACAAAAGCAGACAGAAAGATGCCATCCTCTTGAAACTCGGCCGCTTACTGTCCGTGAGTATGCACGCATCCAAACCTTCCCCGATTATTGGAAGTTCCAGGGAACCATGAGTGCAAAGTACAAACAAATTGGTAATGCTGTTCCTGTGAACCTTGCCTGGGCAATAGGGCGCTCGCTGATTCGTTTGTTTAATGATATTCAAACTGAGGTTCCCACCGAAACGCAGGATTGTGCATCTGCCGTTCGTGAGATTATGAGCAAGCAGTCTCAGTTGGTAGTGGTAAAAGACAAGAAGACACAGACGTCTGAGATAGAGACTGTCAGCACACAACTCAACTTCTTTGACCTTTTTGAACAGTATGGAGAGAACTCGATTGTAGAAAATACGATGGTTCGGGAAGGTTTTGCAGAGTATAGGGTTAACACAAATAATAATCAGTTGCCTCTCGACCTCACCAAGAAACTCCTTATCTGCAATGTTAAGAAGGACAATTGGGAACAGTACCTTGATGGTACAGCCAAGATTTACTATACAGGCAAGAAGTTCCCTACCACTGTTGCACTCAACAAGCTCTACTACTTCATGCCGTACCTCTCAGGCAAAGGCATCCGCGACCTATATTACATCAAGATTGCACGTCTTGGCTACCGCAAAGAAGGTCAAAAGAACGAGGATCCAAACGACCTCCGCCTGGTTTTTGAAATAGAACGTGTTGGTCAACTCTTTGATGACTATAAGAAAGTGAAACTCGAAATCTGGCGCACGTTTACTGACACTACGATGGGGGAAATGATCAATCTTTAGCCTGACCCATAAATGCGATACTCTGATAAGGTAATTGATGGCCTGAAAAATATCCAGAAGGAGGACGTGTGTTTCTTGCTGGACGTGATTTGATTAGATATGGAATGTAATTCATTGTATAAATGGGACAAAATATAGGTATTTATCCACCTAAAGTGTTTATTTCGTATACTTATGACTCTCCAGAGCATGAGAGGTGGGTAGAGAAACTTGCACGTAATTTGTGCAATCCTGGTGGTGTTGATGTCATCTTTGACAAATGGGATGCTCGACTTGGAGACAATCTCCCTTTTTTCATGGAGCAAGGATTGTCAAATGCTCACGTAGTATTATGTATTTGTTCGGACAAATACGTGCAAAAAGCAAATGAAGGTCTCGGAGGAGCTGGTTATGAAAAGAAAATCATGACTCAATACCTTATGGAAAATGCTAATAAGGAGTTTGTAATTCCTATCATGGTAAACAATGTAAATAAGAAGCTCCCAACTTTTCTATTCGGTGATAAATATATTGAATTTCACCCAAATGACTATTATGGCAGTTTTAGGGATTTACTTTATAGAATTCATGGTAAGGACAAGGAACTCAAACCTGCTATTTCTGCCAATCCATTTTCAGACAAGAGTTTCCTAAATGAGTTAGAAGAAAAGATTAACTTGTCTCGAGTGGAGTTCCAATCACAAGAAACGTCAGGCTTTGTAACATTTGATTATAAGCGTAATAGTGGCAATTATAGTATAGGCACAAATGATTACCATTTTGATCTTTCCTTTTCTGAATGTGGATATAAGTCTATCTATGTCTATCGTGATCGTGTAAAATA
This sequence comes from Bacteroidales bacterium, assembly GCA_024400415.1. Lineage (GTDB taxonomy): Bacteria > Bacteroidota > Bacteroidia > Bacteroidales > P3 > Colimorpha. The sequence continues at coordinate 56,781 of JAKSMS010000002.1, forward strand.
TGTAGGTATTGCTAATAATAAAGCTTTTCCAACAACTGATGAAATCAAAAATGATATTGATTTCACTTCTAGATGTCGCCAAGTTTCAGTCGGTGATGTTTTTGTAGTTGTTAATAAACATGGGAAGGTTGCTGCTGTAAAGATAGTTGATATTACCAAAAAGAATGATAATTCTCAAACAGTAATATTTGAGTACCATATATATGACGATATGACCTTGAATAATTAGAGAGTTCTTTCTGACAAGATTGTTGGCTGAATAGATGAACCTACTGATTTTTAGAGGAAATTCCGATTGTTAATGTGTTTGTTGTCCCCCAAATTAATCCCATAAGCTCTATTGGGAACATCAGATTACTTTGGTGGTGCCTGTTGATTTTTAGACAAAATTATCCATCGTCAATTGTCAATCGCCAATCATCCCAGCCCGTTGATGTACGCCATGATGGAGTCGGCGTTTTCTTCGGTGAGTCGGATGTTTTCTTCTTTAGGTCGTTGACCTCGTGGCTCGGGGCGTCGATCATCATGCGCTGCACGAGGCTCTAGTGGATGCCTTCGGTGAGGTAGTCGTAGGTCAAGCCGAAATGCTCGCAGCAGATCCCATAGCCCCTAGGAAACCTGCTCCTCCACCTCCGCTTCAACGGAGAAGTCGAACCCCTCGTTGATGATGCGAGAAAGCTCGCTTCGCTCCGCGTTTAATTCAAAATTCATAATTCAAAGTTGGTTTTGTTCGCTCAAGCAATTTTGAACTTCTCATTTTGAATTTGACAAAATTGTGCATTATTTGGCTTTGCCTCATGAGGGGTCTTCACTCCGGCCTCAAAAGTGAGCTTTTGGACACTCTGTTTCACTCCGTTGTCAATCTCAATCACTTTGGGTGTTTTTAAATGGGTGTCAAATACCTTCCTCATCCAGCTCTGGAGCCACATAGTAAGGCCACTCGGCCACGCGGAGTAGAAAAAACTCAGTTTGACGATGTTGGGCCTTTCGAAGAAGGCATGGCGCGTGTTGATATTGGCGGCAGATGGGTTCACACCTGACGAAACCGATTGATGTCTTTTGTCGTGGTAGGATGCGAGATTGGATGTACTAAAGCGATAGATTATGGTGTTGATGCTGTCCGCTACATGCTTAACTACGCTTGACTGAGGTAAGAGCATCGGTTGGTTGGCTCGAAAATAACGGTTTTCGATGAATTCTGGCGGATGTGTATCTTGTTGCAGAATTGTGTCGAAAGTTGAGTTTTTGTGTGTTTTTTTCTGGTTTATTTATAAAAAGTTTGTATATTTGTATGTTGATAATGACATAGGGTCGGCGTGTAAGAGCGTGGCCTTTATGCCGTTAGATAAATTTTGAATAATAATAACTAATATAAAAAACACAAAAATGACTCCTTCACACATCGAACACATCGGTATCGCAGTCACCAACCTTGACGAGGCTATCCGCTATTGGGAAGACGTTATGGGTTTGAAATGCTATGCCATTGAGGAAGTAACCGACCAGAAAGTTAAGACCGCATTCCTGAAGTGCGGCGAAGTGAAAATCGAACTGCTCGAGCCTACCTGCCCTGAGAGCACCATCGCTGCCTTCATCGAGAAGAACGGCGGCAAGGGCGGCATGCACCACATGGCCTTCGCAGTTGAGAACACCGACCAGGCATTGAAAGATGCTGAGGAGAAGGGCGTGAAGCTGATCGACAAGCAGAGCCGCGGCGGCGCCGAGGGCCTGAAGATCGGTTTCCTCCATCCTAAGTCTACCATGGGTGTTTTAACCGAACTCTGCTGCAAGTGAGAGCAGAGCCGAAGCTCGCTTCAGGCTATGCCGAGCGCAAGCAGAGTCACGAAAGAAGTGAGTAGTTGTGCTGCAAATAAGCAATTGATTAAGCAAATGATTTATTCGGATCGGGCGGCAGCGCGCTAAGGGCTGCAAGAAGGTCCCAAACCAACAAAAATACAATAAAATGGCTTTTGAAGAAAAAATAAAAGAACTTCTTGACAAGAGAAATCAGGCCAAGATGGGCGGCGGTCAGAAACGTATTGACAAACAGCACGAGCAGGGCAAGCTCACCGCTCGCGAGCGTATCGCCCTCCTGCTTGACGAAGGCTCATTCGAAGAGACCGACATGTTCCTGACTCATCGTTGCACCAACTTCAACATGCAGAAGGAATCATTCCTCGGCGACGGCGTGGTGACCGGTCACGGTACCATCGAAGGCCGCCTGGTGTATGTGTTCTCTTTCGACTTCACCGTTTTCGCCGGCTCACTTTCTGAGACCGTCAGCCTCAAGATCTGCAAGATCATGGATCAGGCTATGAAGGTGGGTGCCCCAGTGATCGGACTCAACGACTCTGGCGGAGCACGTATCCAGGAGGGTTGCAACTCTCTGGCCGGCTATGCCGAGATCTTTGAGCGCAACATTATGGCCAGCGGCGTGGTGCCTCAGATCAGCGCCATCTTCGGACCTTGCGCAGGCGGTTCCGTGTACAGCCCTGCACTGACCGACTTCATCTTCATGTCGAAGGAAAACAGCTATATGTTCCTCACCGGTCCTAAGGTTGTGAAGACCGTTACCGGCGAAGACGTTACCGTTGACAAGCTCGGCGGCGCTATGGTTCACGCTACCAAGAGCGGTGTTGCCCACTTCGTAGGCGAGACCGAGGAGGCTACCATTGAGCAGATTCGCGAGCTGATCAGCTACATCCCAAGCAACAACATGGAGGACGCTCCTGTATGCCCAACTGACGACCCAGTAGAGCGCATGGAGGACAGCCTCAACCAGATTATCCCTGACAATCCTAACATGGCTTACGACGTGAAGGACATCATCCGCGCTATCGTTGATGACGGCCGCTTCATGGAGGTTCACGAGAAGTTTGCTCCAAACATCGTTGTAGGCTTTGCCCACATGGGCGGCACCAGCGTAGGCGTGGTGGCCAACCAGCCTAAGGCCATGGCCGGCGTGCTCGACTGCAACGCTAGCCGCAAGGGCGCCCGCTTCGTGCGCTTCTGCGACGCTTTCAATATTCCTATCGTGACCCTCGTTGACGTTCCAGGCTTCCTCCCAGGCACTGGCCAGGAGTATGCAGGCGTTATCGACCACGGTGCAAAACTGCTCTTCGCTTACGGCGAGGCTACTGTGCCTAAGGTTACCGTTACCCTCCGCAAGAGCTACGGCGGAAGCCACATCGTGATGGGCTGCAAGCAGCTGCGCAACGACGTGAACTATGCTTGGCCAACCGCTCAGATCGCAGTTATGGGCGCCAGCGGCGCTACCGAGGTGCTTCACGGCCGTGCACTGAAAGAGATCACCGATCCAGAGGAGAAGGCTAAGTTCATCGCCGAGAAGGAGAAGGAGTACAACGACCAGTTCTGCAATCCTTACAACGCTGCCAAGTATGGCTATATCGACGACGTGATCGAGCCACGCAACACCCGTTTCCGCGTGATCCGTGCCCTCCGCACCCTCGCCACCAAGAAGGATTCTATGCCTATGAAGAAGCATAGCAACATCCCACTGTAAAATAAAGAAATTATTAATAAACCAATTCAATAACCAGGCCGACATGATTTCGGCCACAAAAAAACATCAATTATGAAGAAAGTATTTTTGACCGCTATGATTGCAGCTGCATTCGCATTTGGTATGACCGCTTGCGGTGGCAACGCTACCGAGGAGACTACCGACACCACCGCTACCGAGTGCTGCGAAGAGGCACACGAGTGCTGCGCACACGAAGGTGACAGCTGCTGCCATCACGAGGGCGAAGAGTGCTGCGGTAACCACGAGGGTTGCGAGCACCAGTGCGACGGCAACCACGAAGGCTGCCAGCACGAGTGCCAGAAATAAGCACACGCTCCGGTAACGATATTGTTTTGCGGGATTCGTTCCCGCAAGACAATATCTTAATAGCTCAAATATTCTAAGAATTGATCCTTATTAATAATATGAATAAATTACAAAAAGTTATAATAGCTTGCTTTGTGGCTCTGTTTCTCAACATGGCACCTGTTATGGCTCAGTGTGACACCAACGCCCAGTGCGGATCATGCAAGCCAGTACCTGCTATGGAGTTTCAGGCTAACAAGGCCTGCTTTGTGGCCGCCCAGGGCGCATACGTGGTGATCGACAGCGTCGACAACACCATCGATATCCTCCGCGTGGGCGACAGCTCGCTGGTTCGCGAGAGCGCTTATCTCGTGGACGTCATCGAGCACCGCTATGATGTGAAAGACATCATCCGCCCTGTAGACGTGAAGGTGGTTGACGACCACATCCTCTTCCTGGGCACCAGCAAGAATGATTCTTCCTATTTGGGAATCCTCGATTTCTCGGGCAAGCTCGTGGCCGCCTATCCTATGTCGTGCCACAGCGACGCTTTCGCCCTCACCCAGACCCCTTGCGGCCACGCCATCGTGATGGTGGCCGGCTTCAACAAGCAGGGCTACAGCCTCCATACCTTCGTGAAGGGCGAGGCTTGGGACAATATGGCCGTTCAGCCAAGACTTACCACCGACTACCACCGCCCTCTCCAGAGCGAGCGCATCAAGGAGTCTGACCCTGTAGGCGTAGGCCTCACCGTGATCGCCATCCTCGTAGTGTTCCTGGCACTGGTATTTGTGGCCTGCATGATCGCAATGCTGAGCAAGGTGATCCGCGCTTCAGAGGAGCGCAAGGCTGCCAAGACTGCAGCTCCAAAGGCTGAGGCCGCTGCCGCCGCTCCAGCTGCTGCTGGCAACAAGGACGCCGAGGTATATGCCGCTATCGCCGCCGCCATCCACATGTATATGGACGAGCTCCACGACGAGGAGAGCAACATCATCACCATCGAAGAAAAATGTACTCCTTGGAACTCCAAGGCCTACAACATGAACCAAACCAATCTCAAAAAGTAAGTAATCATCATGAAAAACTATAAGTTCAAGATTAACGGAACTGAATATAATGTAGACATCAATTCCGTAGAAGGTCAGGAAATCGACCTCGCCGTAAACGGAACCGCTTACAAGGTGACTATGGACCAGGAAGTAAAGCCTGCTCCAGCTCCTAAGCCACGTCCACGTGCTGCCGCTGCTGCTCCAGCCGCTGCTGCTGCTCCTAAGGCTGCTGCCGGCACCAAGGTTACCTCTCCACTGCCAGGCGTAATCCTCGACGTATTCGTCAACGTTGGCGACACCGTAAAGGAAGGCCAGAAGGTATGCATCCTCGAGGCTATGAAGATGGAAAACGAGATTACTGCTGATGCTGCTGGTACCATCACCGAGGTGAAGGTTCGCAAGGGCGACAGCGTTCTCGAGAGCGACGTGCTCGTAGTAATCGGTTAATAACTATTCGTAAAACAGAAACAAGACTGAAAAATGATAACATTAGCTACTGGTGGCTTTATGGATTTCATGTCAACGCAGCTGGTACAGTTTCTCGGCTATACCGGTTTTGCTAACGTGACATGGGGCCATATTGCCATGATTTGCGTCGGCCTGATATTTGTCTTCCTGGGTATCAAATTCGAATTCGAGCCTCTGCTGCTCGTGCCTATCGGATTCGGTATGGTGGTTGGCAACATCCCATTCTATCCAGGCCTTAAGATTGGTGTTTACGAAGACGGCTCTGTGCTCCACATCCTCTACCACGGCGTGCAGAACGGCTGGTATCCGCCTTTGATTTTCTTGGGCATCGGTGCCATGACGGACTTCTCGGCCCTGCTGTCCAACCCTAAACTGATGCTCGTCGGCGCTTCCGCTCAGGTGGGTATCTTCGCAGCCTATATGGGCGCTATGGCCCTGGGCTTCAATCCTGCTGAGGCAGGCGCTATCGGCATCATCGGCGGCGCTGATGGTCCTACCGCCATCTTCCTCTCCAGCCAGCTGGCTCCTCACCTGATGGGCGCTATTGCCGTGGCTGCTTATTCCTACATGGCTCTCGTGCCTGTAATCCAGCCTCCTATCATGCGACTGCTCACCACCGACAAGGAGCGCCGCATCCGCATGAAGGCTCCTCGCAAGGTGTCTCAGCTCGAGAAGATCCTTTTCCCTATCGTGGGCTTCATCTTCTGCTGCTTCATCGTGCCTTCTGGCCTTCCTTTGCTCGGCATGCTCTTCTTCGGCAACCTGCTTAAGGAGTCTGGCGTTACCAAGCGTCTGTCCGACACCGCTAGCAACGCTATCGTGAACATCTGCACCCTCCTTATCGGTATCACCGTGGGCGCTTCTACCGAGGCCACCACTTTCCTCTCCGGCAAGTCGCTGCTCATCTTCGCCCTTGGTGCATGCTCCTTCATCGTGGCCACCTTCTTCGGCGTATGCTTCGTGAAGTTCATGAACCTCTTCCTCAAGGAGGGCAACAAGATCAACCCGCTTATTGGCAACTCCGGCGTGTCTGCAGTTCCTGATGCTGCCCGCGTTTCCAATACTGTAGGTCTGGAATACGACAAGACCAACTACCTGCTCCAGCACGCTATGGGTCCTAACGTGGCCGGCGTTGTGGGTTCTGCAGTTGCTGCTGGTATCCTCCTCGGATTCCTCCACTAAGAAATCGACCATACTCGATAGCTCAAATGGCGGCTCAAATGAGTCGCCATTTTTTGCTAGCTGCTATATACTATTTGTTTCAATTATCCGTTTAATAGCCATGACTATCTTCTTATACTACCTTATCGCTATCAACCTTATTGCGGCCATGGTTTTCTTGTTCGACAAGTATTGCGCCGAGCATCATCGCTGGCGTGTGCCCGAGCGTGTGCTGCACCTCTTTGAACTACTCGGCGGCTGGATGGTGATACTCGTGCTGATGCGCGGCATTCACCATAAATGTTCCAAGCGCTCCTACTATCTGTGGACCTACCTTATCGTGTTTCTTTGGGTGGCGGCCATGTCGCTTTGGATCTACCTTAATTATGCTGTCAGCGTCGATTGATCCGTTACAAATGAACTAATTCTTAATTTTAAATCCTCAATTTTAAATTTTTTTAGTATCTTTGTATCTTCAAAGAATAAATAATACATTTTTAATAACCTGATTGTCAGTTTCGAAACTGCAATCGCAATCATAGAAATTATAATATGGGAAGAGCGTTTGAATATCGTAAGGCTCGTAAGATGAAGCGTTGGGGCCACATGGCTCGTACTTTTACCAAGATTGGTAAGGAAATTGAACTTGCTGTTATTGCCAGCGGTCCTGATCCTTCCAGCAACCTCCGCCTGCGCCTGCTCATGGCCACCGCCAAGAGCGAGTCTATGCCAAAGGAGAATGTGGAGCGTGCTATCAAGCGTGCCACCGAGAAGGACAAGTCGGCCTACAAAGAGGTTGTTTACGACGGTAAGGGCCCTCACGGCACCGCATTCGTTGTTGAGACCGCTACCGACAATCCTACCCGCACTGTGGCCAATATCCGTGCCGCCTTCGTTCGCGGCAAGGGCGAGCTGGGCACTATGGGCATGAACGACTTCCTCTTTGAGCGCAAATGCTCCTTCGAGGTGGCCTACAAGGAAGGCGTTGATATGGACGAACTCGAGCTCGAACTTATCGACTGCGACATCGACGAGGTGTTCCTCGACGAAGGCATCATCAATATCTATGCCGACTTCAAGAACTATGGCCCAATCTCAAAGTATCTTGAGGACAACGGTTTTGAGATCAATAGCTTCAAGTTCGAACGCATCCCTCTTACTATGCGCGAGCTCACCCCAGAGCAGCAAGAGGATGTGCAGGCTCTCGTAGAGCGTCTCGAGGCCGACGACGATGTTGTGAACGTTTTCCACAACATGGCCTAATGTTTGACTAATTGTAACGCTGTCATAGGGCGCGACTTCGGCCGCGCCTTTCTATTATCTGTCATGTTGCTATCCAACGTCATCTCCACGCTCAATGAGGCACGCGGCTTCGGTGCTGTCGCTAGTGCCCTCAATAGCGCCAGCGCATTCCTTACCCGCCGCTGCATGCTCGAGTTTGAGTTCGGCGATGCCCTTTTCCGCATCTTCCCAACCGAGGTGGAGGCTTACTGCCACAATCCCTATTTCCCCGACCCCTATACCCATTGCCACGATGCCCAGCGCCACAACTATGGCCGACTCTATTTCCATGGCGCCGGCATGGACCTCTGCCTCTCCGACAATGACGCTTACCTTAGTTTCCTGATTCGTTCCGCTTATGTCTATCGCAACGGGTCTAACGTCCTTGCTGACGACCTTCCTGTCGTGGGGCCTATCCGACTTCGCGAGGCTGTTTTTGGCCGCCTCAGCGTGGCCCAACTGCGCCAGCATCCTATCGCGGCTTCTATGGTGCTGCGCGAGGCCGACGACGCTATCTCTCCCGATAGGTTCTACACCATGATAGCAACACGTGTAGGGCTGGTTCAGCATACCGATCCCCGTTTTGCCCAACTACGCCTGCGCACCATCAGCGACTCCACGATGCGCAAGCGCGACTATCGGCCCAAGGAAGAGCTCCTCGACAGCTATCTCGAAATCGTCCGCCTCACTCCCGAGCAGCGCTACCAGGTGGCTCGCAGGCTGATGGATCGCTGCCCTAGCAAATATATGCTCAAAAAGTGAACACAACAAAGTCATCTACCCTAGAAGTTTTCGACTGGCTCCGCTTTCCGCTAGCGGTTGGCGTGGTCTTTGTACATAATTTCGGCGCTAGAGTGGTCGATCAGGTCCGCCTCGTCAACGACCCCCTTTCGTGGGGCGCCATCTACGATTTTCTGCGTGTCTTCGGCTCTAAGGCGCTTCCTTTGATAGCTGTGCCCATCTTCTACATTATGTCGGGCTATCTCTTCTTTAGCCGCATGCCCGATTGGGATTGGAACCTCTATGGTCAGAAGCTCCGTCGCCGAGTCCGCACCTTGCTGCTGCCCTATCTGGGGTGGAACATCTTCCATATCGTGCACCTCAGCTGGCCAACCTTGATGAAGGTCTTTTCTGGTCAGCGCTCTGTCGACGCCTTATGGGCCCTGCTTCACAAGTTGGGCGGGTTCCGTATGTTCTTCGACAGCCATCTCAACCGTCCGGTGCCCACCAATATTTTCGGCATCCCGATGGAGTCCACGGGTCCGGTGCTTATGCCGCTGTGGTTCATGCGCGACCTTATGATTGTCCTCCTTTTTGCGCCAGTCCTTTATTGGCTGCTGCGTCGGTTCGGCCGCTGGGTGGTTGCCGTTCTTGCGGCCTGTTTTGTGCTCAATCTATGGGTGCCCGTTCATGGCACCTCCATCTACTGCACCTTCTGGTTCACGCTCGGTTCCTATTTCGCTGTTTCCGGCCGCGATCCGGTGCAGTCCCTTTTCCGGTATCGCCGTGCCGCTTATCCCATTGCTGCCGTCAGCGTCTTTTTGCTGGCGTGGCTGAGGGCCTGGCATGGCGCTCCCGACTCGTTCCCTATCCGTCTCGTCTATATCGTCTACGTGTTCTCGGCCGTCATCTCGGCTTTCGGCATCGCCTCTTATGTGTGCCGCAACACCTCGTTCCGATTCCCCTCGTGGCTGGTGCATGCCACCTTCTTCATCTACTGCACCCATATCTTTATGCGCAAGCAGGTGCTCACTCTGATTCTTTCGCTGTTCCCTTCGCCGGGGTATCCTATCCTGATCGTTATCTACTACCTGGTACCCATCCTTACCGTAGCGGCATGCGTTGTGACTCGCCAGTTCTTCGTCAAGATGCTGCACCTGCAGCGCGGCTGAGGCTATATCGTCGATTCCCTATCTATGCGGGCCATGGCATCCTTATAGTATTTCTGGTTTGTGAACACCTCCTCTTTGTAGGGGTTGATGTGCCGTTTGCCTGATTGGCATAGTATGTAGGCCAAGGCGGCAGCGTTGGCGGCAAGCGATACCGCTCCCAGTATCAGCATCGGCCAAGGGTTCACGTTGGCGTTTCCGCCTTCCGTTATGCCGTTTAGCGTTCCGTCGGCGTATGTGGCGGGCAGTACGGCCCAAGGGTAGGACTGAGTGCCGTTAGCGAGGGTCGCCACGAAGAGGGGGTACACTTGCGCGAACATGCACCAGATGGCCAACGTGAATGCCCTGTTCTGTATCCATCCGCCGCGGTTCCACCACAGGGCGGCTATTGTGGGTGCCAGCAGCAGCGCCACTCCGCAATACCACGAGTGGGTAGGCAGGCAGTTGTAGGTGTAGGTAAAGTTCCAGATGTCGTAGGTCAGGATATACACCCATGTCATGTCGGCCCATATCATGTCCTTCCTGTCCCGCGAGGGGTATATCTTCCACCAGGCCGTCATGCAGAATATGTTCAGCACTCCTGCCGCGGCGTTCATCACGTTGTGCCATCCGCCGTATTGCCACACTCCCTCCGAGGTCAGCCACCAACAGTTCCATCCTTTGATGGCCGACTCCAGGTCTGACGCCACCGCTATCAGTATGTTCGCGGCTACGATCACGAATGGGAAGGCCTTGAACCAATGCTTCCTGCCCACGCCCCATTCATACTTGATCATCATGAATCCTATGCAGCCTGCCAAGGCGGCATAAAGCTTCGCGTAGTGGAACCACCCGTTCATATACATCGTCGTCTGGTTCGTTGCCGCCCATTCCGCGCCGGCAGCGGCGGCAATCCTCAGCACCACGAAGTAGAGGGTCAGCGCTCCAGGAATCGCCACAAAGGTCACGATGCCGCCGAATTTCGATCCGCGTCCGAATTCATTCATCAGTATGAGGCCCAGCAGCACTACCACCATCATGCCCCATTGCGCCAGCGCTTGTGCGCCATAAACGTTGAATAACATAATGCTCCTTTCTTTTAGCGTGTTTGCGGCTGCAAAATTACCACTTTCTATCCAACTGCATCCATCTAATTTGTCTATGCCGCCATTTCTACGGAGCTAATGCCGGTTTTTGTTCACCGCCAGCGGCACGCGAGCGCAGCGACAGCGTTTTCGCGCACTTCGCCCAACTTCAAACTGAGATAGTCTTATAACCTTTCCCCCCTTCGCGGGAGATTTACATTGACCATTAGCAGTTAGCAATTGGCCCAATAGCCAACTGCCAATAGCCGTTCCATTAACACCGAATCGACCGAATAAACCGAATCTTTACTTAAGGCTGCGAGCACCATTGGATTGAATCAAATGGCAGCGAGCAAACAAATTATCACTAGTTACCCATTAATCATTCTTCATGAAAACAATTAGTGGTCAATTTGTGGCAATTTGTTTCAGTCTGCCTTCTGCGAAGCAGGGCAGTTAAGGCTACTTAGGTGCCAACATGTATATAGTTTTCCACCAAAAAAAAGGCTTCCGAGTGGAAGCCTTAACTATTAAGTCAGAGAATGTTTTTCTGTAATTATGTGTAGGCGAGTGTCGCCTTGCGCCTACAGCTTGATAGTCTTCAGGTAGTCGGTGCACTCCTCGAAGGTCTTGAAGGTGTGCTCCTCAGGCAGGATGGCAGGGATCAGCTTCATCGAGGTCAGCATATACATAGGCTGAGGCTGGATGATGGTCATCAGCACCATGATGCCGCGGTCCTGGAGGTCCTTGATGGCGGTTTCCATAGCGTAGAGGCCGCTCTGGTCCATAAAGCTTACCAGCTTCATACGGATGATGACCACCTTTACGTCCTCAGGCACATCGTGCATCACCTCCTGGAATCGGGTGATAGAGCCGAAGAAGATAGGTCCGTTCAGACGCTGCACATACACGTGCTTCAGCATGTCCTCGGTCAGTCCGCCTTCGTCGCTCCAGGCCTGGGTCTTGTCGAAGTTGGCCAGGGCAGGGGCGGGGAGTCCCTTGTGGTGGCTCTGGTCCTGCTCGAGGGTCTCTGACGAGTATCCGCCCTCTACCAGGTCGGAGGCGCGCTTCATGAACAGCACGCAGGCTATCACCATGCCGATGCCCACAGCGGTCAGCAGGTCGATGAATACGGTTACTAGGAACACCACGATCAGCACCACGGCGTCGGCTCTAGGTATGCGCAGCAGGTCCTTGAAGCCCTTGAAGTCGATGATGCCCCAGCCCACGGTGATCAGGATGCCGGCCAGCACAGCCAGAGGTACATATTTCACCACGAATCCCAATCCCAGCAGGATAGCCAGCAGGAATATGGCAGCAATCATGCCGCTTATCTGGGTGCGGCCGCCGCTCTTCACGTTCACCACCGTACGCATCGTGGCGCCGGCGCCAGGCAGACCGCAGAACAGTCCGGCAATAGCGTTGCCGATACCCTGACCCATGAGTTCCTGGTTGGAGTTATGTTTGGTCTTGGTGATGTTGTCGGCCACCACAGAGGTGAGCAGCGTGTCTATAGATCCCAGTCCGGCGAGGGTCAGGCCGGGGATGATGGCAGCCTGTAGCATCGTTGCCCAGTCGAGGCCTGCCAGGCTCACGTTGTCCTTCAGGAAGAAGGGGAGAGGCAGTCCGCTAGGAATCTCGCCGATAGTGAGTTCTGCTTTCAGGTCGCAGAAGAGCGACACCACGGTCATCACGATCAGGGCCACGAGGGTGGCTGGCACCTTGGTGGTAATCTTAGGGAAGAGCTCGATAATCAGGATAGTGCCAAGTCCGAGCAGCAGCGCCGTCAGGTTGAAGCTGTCGGCCACGGCGGCAGGATAGTTCACCAGCAGGTCCACCATCGAGCCGCTGCCCTTGCTGCCTATCAGTGGATAGATCTGCTGCAGGATGATGATCACGCCAATGCCGCTCATAAATCCAGAGAGCACAGGGTAGGGAATGTAGCGCACATACTTGCCGATCTTGATCAGTCCGAAGAGGATCTGGAACAGACCGCAGAACAGTCCGGCCAGCGCCATGGTGATCAGCACCGATGAGATGTTGCCGCTGCTGGCAGTCCATGCGCCAGCCACTAAGGTGGCAGTCACTACCGTCATAGGGCCGGTAGGGCCGCTGATCTGGCTGTGGCAGCCTCCGAATAGTGCAGCAAAGAATCCCAGCATGGTAGCGCCTACCAGTCCGGCGAGGGCTCCCATCGAGGCAGCCGAAGGATCGTTGATGCCGCTGAAAGCCTGGATTCCGAAAGCCAGGGCGAGAGGCAGCGCCACGATTCCCGCGGTCACACCACCAAAGATATCGCCCTTAATGTTGTCAGTTTTTATAAAAGCCATTTCTTCTTAAATAGATGATTATTAAATATATATTTACTTTTTATACTTTTATTTGAGTTTGCAAAGTTACAAAACTTCAACGGATTATGCAAAAAAAGTGGGAACTATATACATGTTTTCCTATGCGCCATCGCTTCTCAACAAGTCTGAACATGGATTCTCTATTTGATTTTCAGTAGGATTTTTAGTAGATTTCTTCGCCCCAGTGGGGCGATTCTCCCAAAAAAGCTTTTACTCCAGGTATTTTAAGGTTACCTGTTGGAAGAATTATTTTTTTACCTAAACCCTCGCTGAGGCCTGCCTCAGCATTGGGACTAAAAGAAATAACCAGAAATTGTCCAGTAATTAATTGATTCGCACAAAATTTCTGGTTAATTTCTGACAATTTCTTTCAGTTCGGTCGATTCGGTGTAAAGAAAAAAAAAGACACCTAATGGGCCAATTGCTAACTGCTAATCGCTCATTAAATCTCCCGCGAAGAGTGAAAGGTTAAAAGTGGGCGGCTTCTTGAAGTTGGGCGAAGGACGCATAGTGCTGACAATCATAAAATTAATTTACGAATCAATTCGCGGTTAATTGCCTCAACTTCGCACTAGGCCACCGCCACGGCAGGCGCACCACATGGTAATTTGCGTTTAAAACTTTTATTGGACAATAGTGTTCTGACAATTTCTTTGCGCGCTGTCATTTGATTCATTTCAAAGGTGCTTGCAGC
>JAKSMS010000020.1 GCA_024400415.1 Bacteroidales bacterium
TGTGGTTTACGGTGAGCACGATGGTGAGTATGCTATCCACGAATTCTTCTGGCTTAGAGTAGATGGTCTTGTAGCTGCCGCTCTCGGTGATGAGGATGCCGTCAAGATTCATGCTGTCGCAGACTACCTCGTAAACGGTGTCGTAGACCGGCACGATGTCGGGCTTGCCGAAGATAGGATAGCCACTGTTGACGCCATCCAGGTCGGAGCGCCACGTCTCGTAGTTGTCGCCTGCATGATCGAACACCCAGTTGTTGAGGATACGGGTCATATTATCGATGCCGCCAACAGCCTGTGCGGTCTTCACCTGGTTGCCTTGGCCGCTGAAGGTAGTGATATTCGACGAAGAGCCCGGAGCAGCAGAGCCGAATGCGCTGCCAGCGGTGTGATTCTGGAAGTAGCAGTTCTCCACATTCACATCCTCACCCACACGGGCAATCAAGGCGCCGCTACCGCCAATGCCCTGAACCTCGCCATACACATAATTGTTCTGGAGGTCGGTCTGAGAGGCAGAGCCCACCAGACCGCCGACATAGAGGCTGCGGTTGCCGCTGACGAAGTTTACATAGTTATTGTGGATATGGATAGGCTCATCCACACTCTTTGCTCCACGGCGATGCTTCCTAGATGAGGCAGAAATTGTGGTAGGCTTGGTAGAGATGCCGAATACACCACCCACATAGAGTCCAGAGAGCTTAGAAGCATCTGCGTAGACTTTATTGTTCTTTGAGTCTTCCGGAACTTCCTCACCATAATGGGAAGCACCCTCATAAACATTCTGAGCATCACCAGAGATACCGCCAGCATAGAGGCTGCTGCCTACGAGGTGGATTGGTTGAGACTCGGTTCCGACAGTATTATTCCAGAAATATGAATCCACGCTCTTGCCAGCCAGACCACCGACCATATTGGCAGCACTAACCGTAACATCACCCAAAGTAACCGTATGGATTTCTGTATTCGGACCGGCATAGCCCACCAGGCCGCCACCATACTGGTTGCCCTTGATGGTACTGTTGGTGATCGTAAGATTATTGATGCGGGCACTATCTGTCTGGCCGAAGAAACCGACATACTCTGTCAGCGTTTCTTTCACGATAATACCGCTGATGGTAACGCCAGTGTCAGCAATGATTGTGCCGCGGAATGCATCTCTGATATTGCCAAGAGGCGTCCATCTATGGGCAGACATGTCGTATGTTACATCCACAAAAACACCATTCTCTTTCTTACCATGAATGTAAATAGTGTCGTAGATAAAGGTGCGGTGCTGCTGATAGTTCAGGCCGTTGGTGGTACTGATCAGCCAAGCCAAACCCTTCTCATCGTAGATATGGACATTGCCGTGGTAGTCTACTTCATAGGAGTTGCTGCCGGCAACATTACCTAAAGGAGATGTACTCTCTGAGGAACTGGTAACCGTTCTCCACCAATAATCGGCAGGAGCCATATAGGCCGTCAGTTTTTCATTATCTTTGTTACCTACCACATAGTTCAGAGTCTGACCAGCAGCAGGATCATAATCCCACATCATAAATTCTTTACCTGCAGATGGTGTCACAGTAAGGGTAACTACGTCGCCAGGGCACAGTTTAGAAGTTCCGCTTTCAAGACCATCATTGACAGCTATTGAACCAGACTCAGCAGGAGATACTTCCCAACTTGCCTTACGATAGGTATAGGTTCTAACCAGTTTTTTTGGATTTTCACAGGTCAAACCATTTGGAGTATTGTTAAGTTTGTAGCCCGGGACTTCATATTGTGTTCCACTTTCAAATTTAGAGAAATCATCCAAACGTTTACTCTGCGCGTAGGCCTTATCAGAAGAATTAGCTGGCACATAGAGAACGCCTACGGTGGCGTCAGCTCCTTCATCATCGGAACCCGTCTGAACGAGGAGAATATCCATATAGTGATCGGCCTCGCAGAGTCCGCCACCATCGGTAGCATGAACGTAGAGACGATAGGTCTGCTGAGTTTTATCAATCGGGAGATTCAGATTAAGAGGCACATACGAACCCGATTTAGACTCTGTGATATCCACATACGCGGGAGTGTCGTCGGAATTAAAGGTGGCATCAGCTTCAGGCTTTAGATACCACTCGTAGGTATAGGCAGGCACACCGCCCTCTACGGTGAAGGTCACCTTGTCGCCATCACCAGGACATACCACAGACTCATCCATCTCCCACGCCAACGGATTGGCAGACACGGTGAAGGTGGCACAACGGTGCAGATAAACATTATAGTAATTCAGCAGGGTAGAGTACAACAACGTAACCTGATCCTGGACATCGGCATTGGAGCCATCCTTATAAATATGATAAGAAACCTCATTGACGACGGAAGCGGAATCGTCAATCCAGACACCGTCTTCGTAGTTGGCTTTCGCTGCCAGAGCGTCGAGATAGCTGGCAATAGAGACAGTATCACGACCTATACAGTTGTCGCGCCACTTATTGCCTGGGAACCATTTGCTCACAGCAATTCGAGATTTCTTGGCCAACTGGTTGCGAACAGAGATAACGCTGGTATAATCGCCATCTTCAACAATCTCAAAATGTTCAGAACCTTCAGTTCTTGTTAGGAAGACATTGCTTGGGGCATAAGTGGTGGTTAGTGGTTTATATACATCATAGGAAACTGTTGGATATTCATCATTAACCTTGGGCAGAGTTACATCTTTATAAGAATGAGTAACTATTTCGAAGTATCTACTCATATTTGAAGAGGTTATCTCAGACTGCTTAGGTGAGAAATAGTTTTCGGTAATCTGCACATCGTCGTCGGTAGTGGCGCCAAGAGTCAATTGACCGCCATTCACATAGATGGCGCCGCCCTTGTTGCCTGGCTCTACCCAATTATAGGTACGGCTTCCAAGATCCCCACAATCAGCAATGGAGGACGACTGCGCATGACTACCATTTACAACAAGGTTATTATTGAAATAGATCATGTCGCCAAGCGAAACAATTGGGACACCCCTGAGGTCGCCAGCATTCTTCTGCAATGAGGTACCGTCAGACTTCACAGAATATTGATAGTGGCCCGGTTCTCCTGTTCTATCAAGGGTAGAACGGACGTAAGACTTACCATTAACCGTTTCTAAATCAGAAGCCTTATAGTAGGTCTTCTCCATATAGATGGCACCGCCCTTCTCGAACAACTCGCTTGCCTTTTGGGCATCCGTGGCGGACACATCATCGTACATATTGAAGTTATTCAACAATTCCACGTTAGTCTTGACATAGAGCTGAGAATTATCGCGAACTTCAATCAACGGCGCATGCACATAGTTGGTATCCTTTACGCTATTGCGCTTGCTCCAGTCATATTTCACATAGGTGCCAGTTGATGGCTGCAAATAAATGGCACCGCCTGCAGCAGCTTTCAAAACGAAATTGCCAAATCCATCACCATCGTCAGGATTAAGGGGCTTGATTTGAGCCATGTCTCGACTTAATCTATCATATCCCTCTGAAATATCACTACTAGAAGCACTCTCTTCTTCTGCAATTCGGGAGCAGCCGCTACCATTGATTCTGGCGTTGGAGATGGTCAACTTAGAGCCGTTCTCTACCACCATCAGCGGGCCTCTATAGGTATGCGCGTCGCCTGGGAGACGTGGGTGATTGCCAGCGTAGCGCACAATATTGATATTGCTATAGTTGCTTCCTTGGATACCGAAGGGGTTCTGAGGATCGCTGATATGGATAGGACCCATGATGGAAATCACATCACCTTCCATATACACCTTGTTGTGCAGCGCCTTCTTGAAGTTGTCCATGTACACAATCGGGTCGTTCTTCTGATAGCTGTCAAAATTTGGATTGTCAAAGCGATACATGGCGGTTACCACATTAGAATAAACACCTTGTGGATTCGTAGATGCCATATCATGCTCTTCCACATGACCATCTTGGTGCAGCGTCAGCATAGCGGGTTCTGCCATATAGATGGTATCGCCCTTGTCGCGGGTCCACAACCTGATATCGATATCGAATGTTCCCTCGGGTTTTTCACCCTCCACCTCTTTCTTGTTCACATAACGGCAGTGGAGCACCACATGGGCCAGGTCCATAATCTTCTTGTACATCAGGTTGCCATTGTAGAACAGGTTGACATCAAAGGCAGCGGTAGCACGGCCATCAAGCGTACCAAGCAGGATAGGCTCATCAAACCATTTTCTAGATAGATTGTTATTCTCGATTGAAGGTGAAACTGTTTCGGTGCCACCTTTTTCTTCGCTGAAAGTGCCATCTCGATCACTAAGAGAAGACAAATCAATATTCGTGGTATGGATATCATACCATCCCAGAGAATTGGAGATATTGTCGGTCACACGCTGAGACGGTGTGAACGAAAGGGCGAACTTATTGTAAGCGTCACGGCTGGCACTGGTATCTTGGAAAAGGACATCATCTGCATACGATGTGCTATTCTCGGTTGTATATTTCCACTCGATACCATCTATGTAGAGCTGACGCTCCTCAAAAGAGGCTGGGATTACCACCTTGCGGGTATACTTGCTGCTCAAACCCTCATTGTACATGGCCAGCACGGTAGGATGCATATCTTCGAAATCAGAGATGATGGTAGAGATAGTAACCGTAACCTCTACGGGGCCTACAGACTTCTGTACACCATTATCCATGTAATATTCATCGAGAGTAAAGGTGACGTCGCGAGCGATGGTGGTCTCCATCTTGGTGTTGTAGACCAAGGTGAAGTCAATCGTTGGGAGCACTCCGACGGCACCAGCAACAATCGGGAAAGAGGTAAAACCATTGCTGCCCACCAAGGTCTGATTGCCAGACACGACCGTCTTGCTTTGAGGAGTAGGCTGACCGCTGACTTCGGAAGTTCCGAAATAATCACCCAACTTGAACATCAGGCCAAAGCTGTAAGAAGGATCCGCCTTGATGGCATCGATGGCAGCTTTTTCTTTCTCTTCAGTGTTTTCAGCATCCCATGGCACCCACCAGCCTATGGTCTGGTCGTTACTATTTTTCGCTTCGTCGTAAGCCCAATCCTGAAGGTCTACCTGGCCGCCATTCTCACCATCGATAGTAACCGACGAGATGGAATAGAAGTGACCGCCATCTGCAGGAGGCAATACCAAAGAAGCTGTGGTATAGGCGAAATTCTTATAAGTCTGGTCGGCTGCAGAATGTTCATAAATCCCATTATTCTGCTCTCCGATATGCTTGTTCTCGTCCACGCGGTCCGGGTCGGCATGAGCCACGAGGGTAATCTTACGGGTGCGGTCGCCTCCATTCACACCAACTGCCCAAGAGCGGTGGTCCATATGTCGGTCATATCCGTCACGGTGATCCATGTTCACGTAAGGCCTCTGCAAATCAGCATCACCATACGCTGTTACTGCAGCATTGCTTTTATTACAAGGAGATATCAGGCCGCCATCATCCTTATTCAACTTAGGATTTTCTTCAAGATGTTTAGGTCGAGCGGTAATAGAAGCCAACGTTGTAGGCTCAGCAGACACATAGAGATAGCCTAAAATGGGGCCATAGTCAGCATCACCATCATCAAGATGGTCTGGATGGCCACCCACATCAGTGTTTTCGGTTTCATTATTACGCAAATCCTTGAATGGACGGATCGACATATAGGAACCGTCATTCATGATCAGCGTATTTCTAGCCAACACATCGCCATATATCAAGTCGCAAGGGCTGACTTTCGTCTCATCTTCACATGTTTTTGCATTGGCAATAGTAACCAAGTCAGTAGCCGTATACAGATGACCGCCATCGCCAATGCCATCGGCATCTTCGCTAATGAGGGTTCCGATATATTCTGATGGGGCATCGGTCTCCACCAGGTTGCGCTCATGGAAGATCACGGTACCGATACGGTTCATAGACCTCACGCTGGAGGTATGGGCATAGAAAGCATCCGACTCGCCAGAGAGTCTAAAATAGGAATTATATAATAATAAGGTGTCTGTACGCTGGATAGAGAAGAAATTACGATGAGGATGAGGACAGGAGTAGTCGCCATAGTTCTTCACCCAGATGCTGCTGCTGATATCGGCAGGAGCAGTAGAAGTACCCGAACCGAAGAGGCTGTTGGAAATCTCCATCTGAGGCTTATTGCTATAGGTACGAGAGGTAAGATAGCCCATACCATCCACGTACACCAGACCGCGGCCGCCATAGAATCCGCGAGTGTCGAAATACTGAGATCTGCCAGCCTCACCCCAGTCGTTACCATTATAGACGGAGGCTCGGAGATACAGTGCTGATGGCGTCAGCTGACCCACCTTGGCTCGAAATTCGCCCATAGTGCGGTCATCAGCAAAACTCCACGAATTGATTCGAGTGGCATTATCTTCTGTTCCATTAAACCTGCCATACGTATTAGTCCACACTGGAGAATTCAGTGCAGCATAGATACCTACATTAACATAGATAGAGCCATAGGTGCTGCCCTCATAGCCACCGCCATAAAGACTCTTCTCAACAGTGCCGCCCACTATATTGATCACGGTAGAAGGACGCTCGGTAGTCCTATTCTTAGGACTATCCTGGCACTCGTATGGGAAACCATCGTCCACGCCCTCGCTGCCGCCATGGAGGCTGAAGTGGATATTGCCGCCATCCATGTCCACCTGCTTATAGGCGTAGGCTAGAACTGATGAACCTGCATTATTGATTCCAAAGAAGCGCTTCTCGCCGATGGCGGTACCACTAGCACCTGCAAAGACACGATTCTGGAAATCTCCACCATGAATCTTCATGTGGATATATCCATACATATCAAAATTATCAGTACCTGTGCCGCCCTCGGGATGATTAGAAGAAGTCATGCTCTTATCTCCCACTAGGCCCATATTGCCGCCGCCATATACATGGTCGGTGAAGGTACCACCATTGAAGGTCAGGTCTACATACATGCTGTAGGGAACTGAGTCGCATTTATTAGTCTGCTGCCAATACTTGTAGTCGCCATTGCCGGCACCATACACATGGGTGTAGGTACCGCTGTTGATGGTAAGTTCAGTTGTCTGGGTCAGACCCGAATAGTTATTACCGCCGTATACCACATCAATCTTTGGATAATTGGATGCGACATAATCTTTCGTACCCAGAGTCACCTCAGTTGTACCAGTAAGATTTGATGCATAGCAGCCGCCATAGAGGGTCTCGATCTTCTTGTCAACAGTATTCTTGACTTCAAGCACAGCATCCTCAACATTGCCATTATGGCCACCGCCATACACAGCCTTCAAGTCACGGCTGAGACCATTGATGATAAGGTTGGCGGTTTTCACATTGCCGACTTTATCGCCGCAAGCACCAATAGCAGAAATATCGCCGCAGCCGCCGCCAAAGATTATAGTATTATCGTCTAATTGTGTAGTTGCCTCAACAACCACCTCGGTAGAAGAGGTAACATCACCGGCAAGACCACCGCCGTAGATATTGCCATTTGCCGCACCGCCGTTGAGAGTAACAACAGTCTGGCCAACAGTAGGACGCTTGATAGTTTCAGTATAATAATCCTGATAGTCACCCTTTCCGGCGCCATATATGTTCCCCGAAACGGTAGAGCCTTTCAGATCGACCACCGACTGGACAACATTACCCGATCGGTCGTTGCCGCCATAAACGGTAGTGACGTTGCCGCCATTCAACAGAGTAGAAGCCTGAACTCCCACATCAGCGGCATTACATCCTCCAAAGATAGTACCAACAGTACCCAATGCCAGAATAGTAGTAGCGTCCTTACTTACGCCAGCGGCGTTGCCGCCGCCGTAAGTAGTATTAATGGTTCCTCCAGTAGTTTTAATATCTACGAAGGAGCTGTTCTGGACTGGAGCGCTTGTGATTTCACAAGAAGCTTCTTCGTAAGGATAGGTATAGGCGCCGTTGCCGCCGCCATAAACGTTGGTGATCGTTGGGGAGCCCTCGAGTTTCACGTAGGAGGCTGCGTTGGTGGCAGTGAGTTCTGTTGTTTCATCTAAGGCCAGTTCACCATTGTAGCCTGCACCGGTTACGGAGCCGGACTTGTCGTTGCCGCCATATATATTAGTAATAATGATTGTAGATTCTTCTGGGGTGTAGATATTGGCGCGGCCATAGACAGAGGCCATGTTGCCGCCGCCGAATGCCGATCCGGTAACGGTACCGCTGACAAGCTTCACCTCGGTGGTGCCAGGTTCGGAAGAGCTGCCTACAGGGGCCATGTTGCCACCGCCATAGATATTGGCGGGGACTGAGACAGAACCGATGGTCAGGATCTTATCCTGAGCCTGATCCACATAAACGTGGGTATTCTTGATGGTAGGGATAGTCTTTGCAGGAACAGGTGGTTCAGCGGAATTATTCGCTGCATATGGGCCATCAGTATAGATAGTACCATTGTTGCAGCCATAGTCTCCGTTAGCGCCGCCGAACACGGCATGCTCAACTTTGCCAGCAGCAAGGGTCACGTAAGAATCGCCTCTTACTGCACCGCTGACGTTGCAGGCACCATAGATAGTACCTATGGTGGTCTTGGTAGAATTGAGGTTGATATTTGTACCCTGATCCACATCAGCAGACTTGCATCCGCCGTAAACAACATCCACTAGCATATTGTCATCTTCGTCCGAGGCTGCAAACTGAATATTTGTACTGACATGAGGACCTTCTGCCACTAACTGGAAGTCGCCTGTCATATTGCCGGCGTTGCCGCCGCCGTAGACGGTGCCGATGCCGCCCTTGATGAGGGTAAGGGTTGGGAGGATATCCATCGCAGCCTGGTTGTTGCCGCCAAAGAGGGTGCGGATGTTGTAGACACCCGACTCTCCATCGTAGTTGTCTCCGCCCTTAGCATAGATAGCATCACCTGTTGTGGCGACGCGAACCTGGGTTCCATTATGAACCGAGTTTCCTTCTACAGTACATGATCCTGTTCCTACAGTAGCACTGTTACCACCAGCAAAGCACTGGTCGATCATACCGCCCCTCACGTTCACAGTCACATTACCGGGAGCCACGACCTTGTTGCCGCCTCCATAGAGCTCATAAATACCGAAGGTTTGGCCGATATATGCGTAATCTAAATCTATACCAGAAACAGTCTTAGTGTTATTAACGGTGATTGTGATGTCGCCTGGTATAGAACCTCCGACATTATTCCCACCAAAAACGCTATGGATAATACCATTGTCGATCTTGATGTTGACAGCAGTTGCACAATTATCTAACACAAATGCATTCTTGGCACCACCGAAAAGGTCCACAATCTTCACACCGGAACCCAACACAGAGATATTAGTCTTGTGTATATGGGGTACCAACTTACCCTCTCCAGTTATTGTCTCTATTGGATTTTCACTTGTTCTATCATGATCTTCAAACTCATATACGCCTCCAGTAAATGTCCGATCATTACCAGAAGTCACACCATGCGAATTAATATCAACCTCCACGGGACTAGGATAGGTGTAGTATCCATTACCAGCGCCATAAACCTCCATGATCTCAATGGCATGATTATTACCACTATAAGTAGATGGATCCTGCTGATCTGGATCTGCTCCGATGACAATCTTTGAACCATCACCTTTTACGCCACCAGCGATATCATTGCCACCGAAAACGCCATTGATCTGGGTAGTCTGATTAGCTATGCCTACGACAAGAATATCTGATTTTCCGTTGACGTCGGCTTTGCGGCCGCCGCCGAAGACGTTGCCGCCTACGGTGATCTGGGCTGTGGCCATGGCGGTGGACAATACCAGCATGGCTGCCATTAATGTCAGTTTAACGATTGTCTTTCCCATAATCTGTTTCTGAGTTTTCATATCTCAATTTTTTTCCTTGTTCTGTCTTAAATCGGCCTACAATGGGTGGCCATATATATATTCTTGGGCGCGAGCGATTATCGCTTACGCGCGCAATTTATTGTTTATGTGCCAATTACACAGAATGGGCACTAGTTTTCCAATTGACAAATATACACAACTTTTCTGACACCACGAAACTTTAACACATTTTTAACGCATTTTTTAGGTGGCCTCGGCGAACAACCTTGAACCTTGATCCTTGAACCTTGAACCTTGATCTTTGAACCTTGATCTTTAAACTTAGAACAAAAAGTCATTTTTGTTTTATTTTGGCTATATATTTGCGTAACTCTATGAATATCGACACCGCCCCCTCACTCCAGCAGAAGCCGCCGTCGCGTCTGGCTATTTTCCCCTCCGATTTCCGCCGCTTTCGTGTCGAGGATCTACCTGGCGCATAACTGGCGCATTTCTCCGGGTAATCTCTATGTCAACTCCGGTGCTAAGGCACGGAGAATATCCAGTCCTTAGGCTTCCTTTGCCCAGGGTTATGGCCCTATACGGTGCGCCCTGTTTCTCTTGCAGTCCATGGCCGGCATAGTGAACGCCTCGTCCAAAGTCAGCGTCAGAGGGTCCTCATCGCCCACGCTCCTGATGGGCGAAGGGGCAGAACCATCGGTCGGGGTAAGGTGTAGCGTTTTCCTGCTTGGCATTGCTGTTGATTTTGAATGTTTTGAGAAAATCGGGGGACACTGGGGACAGCATTTCTATAACTTTTCATAATGTGGGCAAATGAAGGGTATAATTTATTTTAAAATAAATAATCCTCATGAAATGTCACCCTTATAAAATGTTTGAAAAGTGCCGTCCCCACTGTCCCCCGTTTGAAGAAACTTGCAGAGAATCAGCGGTTATTCATTTTCGACGTTTATTCGCTTTGCTCATGACGTTTCCTGGGCCTCTGAGTCGGTGGAGATGGATGGCTGGAGTATTTTTTTGACTCGGCAGACTAACACCAACTGCAAAACATGGCGTTTTTGGCGTCAAATTTCAATTCTGGCGAATTTTTGACACGATTCCGGTGTCGGTGTACACGGGTGGCAGATTTTTCGCAGCAGCGTCGAGATTTTGCAAGATGGCGATTTTCCACACAGCCTGGCCCTAGAATGCAAACTCCGACTGTCTAGTTTTGGTGGAACCTGATGCTAGAGATAAAGTTTTGTTATGTATTGGTTTGGGAGGGGTGTTGTGTTATTGATTAAGGGGAGGCTAGGGGTTCTAGTTTTCTAGGGGTTCTAGTTAACTAGTTTTCTAGTTTTCTAGGGTTTCTAGTCAACTAGTTTTCTAGGATTAAAAAATATAGAGGCGAGGGTCTGTGCGGACCTCGCCTCTGGTTGGGATTTTTTTTATTCTTTTTGGCTGACTTACTTCGACTTGGTGTCGTTCTGGCCTTCGTTGATGCGATGCCATTTCTCGATGATCTTGGTGATCTCGTGGTTGGACAGCACGATGATGGCCGTACGGTTGTTCTCTTGCTGCTCGAACTCGGTGATACCGCCAAGCGGATACATCTCGAGCTGCTCTTCGGGCACGCCATAGCTGCGGACAAGCACGTCGTAAACGGCCTTGCATCGGTTGGTGGAGAGCAACTTATTGCGCGATACCGAACCGGTCTGGGCATCGGCGGCACCGATGATGTAGTACTTGAGGTCGGAGCCGGAGCGCTTGAGGCGCAGGGCGAAGTCGTGGAGCACCTTGCGGGCGTTGTAGTCGAGGTCCCACTTGTCGAGCTGGTAGTAGACGCGTGCCATAGGCAGGTCGAGCTGTGCGATAGCATCGTTGATCTGGGCCATTGGGTCGGCGTTCATGCGTTCCTGGACGAGGAGTGCCTGGAGGGAGTCGAGCTGGGTGGTGAGGCCTTCGAGCTGGTAGAGGCGACGTGCATGCTTGGCTGCCTCGAGGGCTGCTGCGAGGTTGTCGGCGGCAGTATTCTCGGCCCTGATGCCGAAGGAGCGATTGTCCTTCTGGGAGTCGTCGAGCATCTGGCTGCGGATGCCTCTGAGGCGTTCCATCTCGTAGCGGATCTCGTCGGGGTCGCCCTGATCCTTGTCGAGGAGGCGCTGGAGGTCGCGGAGGCGGCGGTCGATATCGGCGGTGGTCTCGGTGCGCTGCTGCTGGCGAGCCACGAGGGAGTCTGCTTCAGCAGGATTCATGCCAGCGCCTTCGATATGGCCTGCCACTACGATGCTGTCGATCTTGGCCTGAACGGCGAGGATCTGATTTTGAACGGCCTGCTCGCTGCTGCGGGCGCCCATATTGCGGAGGAGTGCGTCGAGCATGCTGCGGATATAGCCGAGGCGGTTGCGGATGCTGGTCTGGTCGTAGGCGCTCTGGGCTGCCACGAGGGGACTGAGGGTATTGTTGACGTCGTCCACCCTCTTATCGGCATTGGCCTTCTTGGAGGCCGACTTGAGGGCGTCGCGCTGCTGCTTGAGCTTGTTGATCTCGATGGTGAGCTGGCGAGGGTCGCCGCTGCCGCGCTCGAAGCGCTTGTTGAGAGAAGCGATGCGGCGGTCGAGGAAGGCGATGGAATCCTGACGGGCCATCTGCTCGGACACGAGGGCCCTGAGCTGGTCGACAGTAAGGGTGGTGGTGCTCTCGCCTATATTCTTATTAATAATATCGATTTCGGCCTTGGTAGCATGGATCTGCTCGCGTACCTCATCCTGGGTAGCGGTTGGGCTGTCGAGCTTGGACTGGAGGGCCTCCATCTTGCGGTCGAGGGCGTCGATGAGGCTGCGGTAGCTGACATGCTTGGCGGCGAGCTGGGCTGCCTCGAAGGGGTTGAGGTTGCCGTGGTCGTCGGTCACGCCGTGGCTGACGTTGTCGTCCTCAGCCTGGTCGATGATATCTTGGCGGAGGGTGGCGAGGCGCTTGATTTCGGCCTTGATCTGGTCGGGGTTGCCTTCGCCGTTTTCAAGCTTGCGCTGGAGCTCGGCCATCTGGCGTTCGAGACTTTGGATATTGTCAAGGCGCTTGAGCTGGCGGTCGAGGAGTGCCTGGGCATCGCTGCTGTTGAGGCTGAGGCCGCCCACGTCGACGCTGCGGTTGATGCTGTCGAGAGCCTGACGGGCGGTGGAGATATAGTCCATCAGCTCCTTAGGATCGAGGTTGTTGGTGGAGATGCCGAGCTGGGCATCGTCGAGCACGCCGAGCACTTGGTCGACGGTGCGGCGGATGGCAGACTGCTCGGTAGCGGCCTGTGCTGCCACGTATGGAGAGAGGGTGCCCTTCTCGTTGTCGATGAGGTTGTCGGTATTGTCCTTCTTAGCCACATCGGAGAGGCGGTCGATCTCGTTGCGGAGTCGGTCGAGTTCGGCGCGGTTCTGGCTGGTGTTGCCGTCGCCGATGACGGCGATCTGGAGCGCCATCATCTGATCGGACATGCGCTGGATGGAGTCGCGGCGCTGGCGCTGACGGGCGAGCAGGGATCCGAGTTCGGACTTAGAGAGGCCGGTGCCGCTCTCGGAGAGGTTGCCCTGGAGGGCGTTGATTTCGGTGCGTACAGACTCGATCTGGGCGCTTACGGCCTGGCGGTCGACGGCGTTGTTGTCGAGTTTTTGCTGCAGGAGTGCCAGCTGGCGGTAGAGGCCGCCGAGGAGGTCGTTGTAGAGCACGTGGCGGTAAGCCGTCTGGGAGGCATCGAGTGGGGAGTAGAGGCCCTGTTCGTCGTCGATGCCGTATTCGTAGTTGTCGACTTCAGCATTGTCGAGCAGCAGCTCGCGCTGGTCGAGGATCTGGGCTATCTCGGACTTGATCTTGGCGGGGTTGCCGAGGTCCTTGGAGAGGTCGGACTGCAGGCGTGCGAGGCGGCCGGCGAGGAGGTCGAGGGAATCCTGGCGGGTGAGCTGGCGGCCTACGAGTTCGCGGGCGAGTTCGAGGGTGAGCGGCGTGCGGCCGCGCTCGATCTTCTTGATGAGGCTCTCGATCTCGTGCTGAGCCTCGTCGATCTGGGCGAGGATAGAGGTATTGTCGTTGCCCTTAGAGGAGAGGATGCGCTGGAGGGAGTCGAGCTGGCGGTTGAGGTTGCGGACAGCAGCCAGGTTGGCAGCGGCTTCGGCATCGCCTTCCTGACCAAGGCTTTCCATCTGCACCACGAGGGTGTCGATGCGGCTTTCGAGGTAGGAGATACGCTCGTTGTTGGCAGGGAGGAACTGATGGTGCACAATAGCGGTATAGGTGCGGCCTGTGCGTGGGTCGACCTTTGTGACGCGCTTGATCATATTGAATCGCGCACCCACCTGAAGGGTAGGCATAAAGTCGAAGATGCCGGACTGATGGGAGGCATCAGACACGGTAGGGGAATAGTCGAGGGAGCCACGGGCCATCTTGAGGGAGGCGGTGGCGTGGAGGGTGAGGATCTTGAAGACGCGGTATTCGAGTCCGAGTCCGGCCATGAAATGGAGCTCGAAATTGCGGCGGAAGGAGCCTTCGGGATAGGTGGAGAAAGCGCGAGGATTGCGCTGGCCGCCATAGAGCATGGAGTAGCCGAGGCCTACGGGGGTCATCACATGGAGGCGCTTCTGGTCGCCGATCTCGTAGCCATTGAAGAGGTTGGTCCACTCGATGTAGACCAATCCGGTGAGCGATATACCGTTGATGGTGAAGGGCTCGTACTCATAGAAGGTGCCTGGGAAGGGCTCGGTGAGCGACACGGTGGGGGTGTTGGTAAAGTCCACCCAGGGGTGAGGGCCGTAGCGGGTCTGGCCATGCATGCCGTAGGCTTGGAGGTTGAGGGCCACAGCCACATCGGGGATAACCCACTTACCTATCTCGGCATAGAGGTTGTAGTCCAAAGAATTGAAACGAGCCGAACGGACATATTCGTTGCCGATATAGGTCTGGCCGCCGACGCCGCCTTCGATATACCAGTTGTCGAAAGGCGAAGCCACGATATACTGGAGGGTATCGCGGTCGGCACCAAGGTAGAGGCCGAAGCCACGCTTGTGGGTCTTGCCATCGCCTTTGGTGGTGCGAGTTCCGCTCAGGTTCTGGGCCATGACGCTGGAAGAACAGAGCAGCAGTGCGAGTAGTATGAACGAGATCTTTTTCATCTTTACCTGAAGGTAATTGTATTGTTTCTTACTTATTGATGCGTCTTTATTATACGTATTAATTCTATTTTTGTTTCTTTTCTGACTCATTTTCTTCCTCCTCGTCGGATGAGTGGTCGGAATCGTAGCCGTAGCCATAACCGTAGCCATAGCCGTAACCGTAGCCATAACCGTAGCCATAGCCGTAACCGTAGCCATAGCCGTAGCCGCTGCCATAGCGACGCTCGAGGCGAGGAATCTTCTTGTACTTAACAGCATTGAGCACAAGCGACATGTTGGGGAGGATATTCTCCTTGTAGAGCGCCTCTACGTCGGGGACCATACGCTTATCGAAGAGGCCGGAACGCACCACGAAGAGGGTGTTGTCGACCAGGTGCTTCACCACGTCGGTATCCACGACCATGCCGACAGGGGCGCTATCGAAGATGATATAGTCGTAACGCTGACGAAGGTCGGCGATAAGATTGTCCATAACAGGATTGTCGAGCAGCTCGGCGGGGTTGGGCGGGATGGATCCGGAGAAGATGGCATCAACGCCAGGGGCCAGCACATCGTGGGTGATGATGTCCTCGTAGCTCTCCACCTTGCCGGACAGATAGCCCGAGAGGCCGGGCTTGCGGCGGCTATAGAACTCGCGGGTAAGAGAGGCCTTGCGGAGATCGAGGTCGAAGATGATGGTGCGCTTCTTGGCGATGGCCAGACCGGCGGCCAGGTTGGAGGAGATGAAGGTCTTGCCGGAACCTGGGGTGAAGGAGGTGACCATGATGACGCGGCCGCCCTGATGATCGGAACGGAGGAACTCAACCTGGGAACGCAGCATGCGGAAGGCCTCGGAGATGACGTCCTGCTTCTTGTCGACCACGACGATGGGTCGGTCGTCCTCCTTGCGGCGGAGGGGTATCTCGCAGAGGAACGGCACGGTGATCATCTGTGCCATGTCGCGATAGAAGCGGATGCGGGTGTCGAGCACCTTGCGCAGGAAGAAGTAGCCCACGGGAATCATCAGTCCTATGAGGAGGAACGTGGTGATGGTCTTGGGTCCGTTAGGAGCAATCGGGGTCTTGTTCACGCGGGCCTCGTCGATGATCTTGGCGTTGCCCTCGATGGAAGGCTGGCTGATCATGAGTTCCTCGCGCTTGGTAAGCAGGGCCAGGTAGATGCTTTCCTTCACCTTCTGGCGACGCTCTACGTTATCAATATATACTTGCTGGGTAGGCACCTTCGACATCTCGTAGTTGGCCTTGGCGACAGCCTGCTGGGCGTCGGAAAGGCGGTCGGTGATGGTGCTGATATACACAGCCAAGAGGCTAACGATATTGGACTTGAGGTTCTCCTGGTCCTGACGGAGGCCTATCACCACAGGGTTGCGGGAGGTGTTTTCATATTTCGAGATCTTGAGCACGAGGTCGTTGTAGCTGCTCACGGCCGACATCACGTTGTCGTTGCCCACCGAGATTCCGGGAGGGATGAGCTTGTTGTCGGAATTTTCGGCCACGAACTTCTGCAGATAGCGGGCCGTGGAGAGCTGGCGCTTGAGTTCCTCGAGGGCCTCGGACGACTGGATGCTGTTGGCCATGGAGTTCTGGCCATAGAGGCTGAGGTCGACCAGGTTGTTGCGGGACTTGAAGGAGGCGAGCTCGCTTTCCTGGGAACCGAGTTCCACATTGAGGATGCCCACGCGCTCGTTAATATAGTCGTAGGTCTCGGCGATGATGCGCTTCTTGTCCTTCACGGCGTCGCCGTTGTAAACGCGGATAACCTCGTTGATGAGGTCGGCGGCGCGCTGAGGCGACACGTCGTTGAGGACGATGTTGACGATGGAGTTCTTATCATCGTCGCGGTTTACCGAGATGGAGCCGCGATAATAGTCGGCAACGGAATTGAGGTTGTTGTGGGACACATGCACCACCTCATTGTAGTAAGAGGGAGTGTAGAACCAGGTGGAGGAGACCACGAAAGTGCCCACGGGGGTAGGCACGGTGTCGCCCAAGCGGGTGATGAACGGGTCGAAGTTGGCGCCCGACACCTTCACGCGATGCTTGTCGATAGGCATCACGTCGATGGTGAAGTCGCTGTTCTCATCCACGTCGAGGAACTCGACCTGCACTGGCGACTCGGTGTAGAGGTCCCTCATGCGGCGCATCAGGCGGGTCTTGACGGCATACTTCACGTTGAGGTGGAGGTTGCTCACGGCTTCGTGCATGGTGGTTTTGGAGGTGAGGATCATCACCTCGTTGTTGATAGTGGTGGCGTAGAAGCGCTCGGGAGTGTTGGACACCTTGATGGTGGCCTCGCGGGAGGCGTTGTCGGCCTGCTGTCCGCCACGAATCAGCACCTTGGCAGAACTTTGGTAGATAGGAACCTGACGATGTACCTGATAAACGCCGATGGCTGCGCCGGCACCCGCAAAGAGCAGCAGGATGGGCAGGTTGCGCAGCAAGAGATAGAGCACATCTTTGATGTGGAAGGACTGACCCGACTTGGTTTCGTTCAAGAAGGAGAGGTCTTCGCCCTGTTTGTTGTTAGCGGTTTCTTCCATGATGACTGATTATTTCGATTTATAAAGCAGGTAAGTAGTGATCATCGTGACGAATGAGACGCTGGTGGAAACCCATCCGAGCCAGTAGGACACCTCGCTGCGGGCATTGCCGCCGTTGACCGACTGGGTGATGATGAAGTCGTTCTGCTGAAGCATGAAGTAGGGGTCGTCGAACACCTTGGAGGAACGAGGGTCGAGGTAGCGCATGGTCATGCGGCCGTTGACCTCGCGGAGCACGGCGATCTTATCACGACGAGTGAAGAGGCTCAAGTCGCCCGAGAGTGCCAGCGCTTCGAGGAAGGTGCAGCGCTCGTTGGAGATGGTGATTGCCTTGCCGCCGTCGGCACCCAAGAAGAAAATCTTGAAATTGGAAAAGCGCACCTGCACGTATGGGTCGGAGATGTAGTCGTCGGCCTCGAGGCGAGTGGCGATGGCCTCCTGAAGCTGAAGGCGAGTCATGCCCTGCACATAGATGGTACCCAACACCGGGAACTGGATGTTGCCATTGACGTCGACCAAGTAGGTAGAACCATTGGTACCAGAACCGCCTCCCATGCCTTGGGTGTTGAGATTGAAAGGCTTAGCGAGCTCTTGGTCACGAGCCGACACCACGATAGACAATTCGTCATAGGGGCTGATGGTGGCCTCAAAACGATTCTCAAGCTGGATTTGAGTCTCATGCTCCATATCCTGCAAATAGTTGACTCTCTTAGGAGTAACGCAAGAAGTAGCCAGCAAAAGCGTGGCTAAAAGGGCCATAAGAAGGCTGCGAGGGTTGCTGTTTTTGATTCGAATCATAGTGTTCAAGACTTTTGTTTTGCCCATTTTGGGCGTCGCGCGATGTTCTTTAAACGGCAAAAAAGCAAATATATTATATAAAAAACATTGACAAAAACGATTTTTAACATTTACATTATCAATCGTAGCAAAATAACAAAACAAGATAAGGAAGAATCGGAGAAATAAGCAACAGACAAAATACGGAAATTAATCAAGAAAATAAAAACAATTCACCTGATATTTGCAACACGTAAATTGGATAATTCCACTAAATATATGATTTAGTATCAGCAGAATTGCCTAACAGAAACAGAACAATATGAAAAAGAAAAGAAAAACCACTCGTTGTAGACAACAAATGGGCAACCTGGAAAATATTGAGAAAACAAAAAAAGAAAGAGTCAGACTTTATGAAAAATACTCTTGGGTTTTAAGAAATGAGAAAAAATATTGGTCAAGATAGATAACAGACGCGAATCGGAATAGACAATTTCGAACTTCCAGCGGTTGGCACGGAAGCGACGAATCTTCCAAAGCAAGCGCTTCAGACCGTCGGTCTTGCACTCTGGCTCTTGAAACTCGCCATAGATGATATCGTTCAACACACGATCGGCCAAGGCCTGGCTCTTCTCACGCGGCAGTCCAGGAATAGGAGCCAGGGCAAAATAGTCTTCCATTATAGACTGCAAAGACGAGACGAAGTGATGCATGTTATATTGGCGGTATATGGAGTACTGCTCTGTCCAATCCACCATAGAACCAGCGTATTGCAAAAACATACGCCAGTCGCACAGATCACGCACGGTAACCTGACCAGCGGCAAAATGGCCAGCCAGATGACGCACTAGAAAAAGGGCATTAAAACGAGCTGAAGGTTTATAGAACGAGGAACTTATACTCGAAACGGAGCACTCCTCCCCTATCCAGTGCTTGAGCAAGGACTCGAGGGGCCTATTGGAACGGAACGCACGAGTGTTGAGAAAATCGTAGTGATTCTCCACGGTATGGCCCTGAAAAAGATATTTGGTATGGTGCGGAGATTCATTTGACACCTTGATTCCATGATATTTAGATATCAAAGCATCACCTTTGCGATAGTCGCCAAACTGATAGATATCCAAATCGCCATACTCCCTAATGTAGGGAATAGGATAGAAGGAAGCCAATTGGGCCCCTTTGAGCACCAGCGTCCTAATCCCCATGGAATCAAAGAACTGAGACAAATTAGCCAAAACAGACAACCGCTTTCGGGAGTGGATTTCGACGCGGTCACGCTCAGCACAAAAACGAAGCCAAAGTCGTCGAGGCGGACGCTGGCTATCAGGGAGTTTGGACATGCCCTCATGAATTACCCCAATAATCTTGTGCCGAACGGCATAGAGGAATAGATCGCTCCATTGCTGCTCAGAGAGTGATGGGAAGTCATCCGAAGGCTCGTTGAGCAGAGCGATCCTGACAAGCTGCAGAAGCGCAGCCTTGTCCACATGAGGAACAGCGGCCGGCATAGGATTAAACGGTATCCATAAAGGATTTCTGCACCTTATTGAAGACCACAACGCCTAGCGAGATAAGCGCCACCATGAAGGCAAAACTATAGCCGAGCCAACCCCAGCCGATAAATTCGCCTGCGCCAAGCGCCGCATACTTAAAGGTCTCGATAATAGGAGTGACAGGATTGATGCACATGATGCTGTAGACATCGAAGCCCATATACATACGTCCGCGCACTTGGCTAAGCGGATAGACGATAGGCGTAGCGTACATCCAAAGGGAAACAACGAAGGAAAACAGCACCTGAAGATCGCGATATTTGGTGGTCATAGAGGAAATGAGGATACCAAATCCGAGAGCCAAACCGGCAAGCATGACCACGAGGAACGGGAATAGGAGAAGATACCAGTTAGGAGCGGCATCAGTGCCCACAAAACCATAGATGATATAGACCACAATGAAGAGTCCGAGCTGAATGCTAAATCGCACTAAATTGCTGATAACATTCTCGATAGGCACTATTAGTCGAGGAAAATAGACTTTGCCGAAGATTCCTGCATTGGCCACAAAGGTATTGGAAGTCTTGTTGAGGCAATCGGAGAAATACTGCCAGAGGCAGACGCCTCCAAGATAGAAGAGCGGCTGGGGGATGCCGTCAGTAGGAATGCCTGCAATACCGCCAAAAACCACCATATACATGATGACCGTAAAGGTAGGCTGGATAATCCACCACAGAGGGCCGAGGATGGTCTGCTTGTAGGAGGTGGTGATATCGCGCTTGACGAAAAGCATCAAGAGGTCGCGATAACGCCATATCTCGCCAAGATCAACAGCAAAAAGGCTGTCCTTAGGCTTGATGACCGTGGTCCACTCCTGCTCTTCGGCAGAAGTATCGACGGCAGCATTGCTCTTTGATAAACTGTCTGTTTCCATGATAGTTAGTTATTCCTATTTTACTTGCTCTTGCGATGCTTGAACAAGATATTTCTTACAATTCCCCAGAAGTATCTCCAATCGGTCAGGATTGGGTGCTTAAGGTAAGCCTCAATATACTTTCGCTCGGAGGCCTGAATCTCTTCGAGAGTCTCCGGCGGGGTGTCTTCATAGTAGAATGGCGGCAGCAGACCCGGTTTGGTACGGATACGGAGCTGCTGCATTTCGGGAGAATAGAGGCTAAAATAATGGCGAGAAAGAGGACGCACGCCCACCAGCTTCATCTGCCCCTTAAGTATATTAAGAAGCATCGGGAACTCATCGAGCCAAACCTTTCGCATGAATCTGCCTATCGAGTTGACACGATAATCGTGAGCGAATTTTCCGCCCTTGTCAAGATTTTGATACTTATATATATATGGCTGCAGATACTCGCTATAGGAGTACATCGTGCGGAACTTGTATACATTGATCAGTTTTCCTCCCTTGCCGACACGTACCAACTTAATAAGCGGCGAAACGGTAGGGTGATCACCATAGATAGGCGGCCGGAACTTGGTAGCGACAATGAAGAATTCGCCATTGACGAACTGCTCGTGCTTGACGTCAAAACCGGCATGGTAGAGGCGTCCGAGGAACTCTACTCGACTGATATTACGATCATAGCCGCCAGCTAACTGAAAATATAGGTTTTTGGTATATTTTAGTTTGGGGCAGACTCTATGCCAAAGATACTGGAAAAAATAAATAACTCGGCCAACCACTCTGGTATGCTGGTTATATACCATCTGTTTTTTCAACGCCGACGTTCTGGCATGGCAGAAAAAGAAGCCGCCCATCTCCATCGACTCATTAACCAGGCTGAGACAACGGTCCAGATGATAGATATTCTGCATCGGCCGAGTCATGAGAACCATCTTCAGTTTGCGCCGACCACGGAGTGCCACTTCCATCTTGGCATCATTTGAAACCGTTACCTTGATAGGATAAGAGGTGTTCGAGAACTGAGGATAATGCTTTAGCACCCAGACATATTTCTGGCGTAGAGTCATGTCGCGAGTCTCGGTCATGAACTTCAGAAGATCAATATCCTGAACCTGCGACAGATCAATCTTGGCACCAAGATCCGAACCATACTCAGAATAAGAGCTGGTATCGAACGCTTCGAGGTCGTATTGGATATGTGCGTAAGGTATCTTCTTCACTTCGGGAATCGCTTAATGTCAACTATCAATTTTCTCTAGGAACTGAGGCGGAATGAAGGCTGTGGCCACAGCCACTACGCCAGGAATAGTAACCACTAAACGGCGGTCCTTCTTGATACGCTTGACATGGCCTTCAGCCCCCTTGAAAGGGCCTTCTGTCACCCTAACCCGGTCGCCCAGATGATACTCAGGCCGGTCGTCGCCCAAGAGCAACATATCCTTATCGTTGGCCGAAGTGACAAAGATAAAGACTTCCATCTCCCGGTCGGGAATCGGAAAAGGATCACGACTACCACTGCGGGTGTAGACATAAATCTGAGAAAAGCGCTGGTATTGCAGTTGTCGGGCCTGATTATGGGTGCATCGGAAGAATGCCAGAGAGGTAATGACCGACGAGGGAATATAGTATTGGATCGACATCTCGTCGAGCACTTTAGCAAAGGGCTCCGTCTTATTGAAAAAGACCTTGGCTGCATACCAAGAGCATTTTTCTAACGGTTCATCTTGCGTTCTGATATTTTCTATTGTATCATTCATACTTATCCTCGCGTCGGACTGATTTCATAGGATCGATACCATCTCACATTCATCCAGAAGATTATCAACACATAACCATCTATCAATCGTGTAGATATGCAATAGAAATCAGCCTTCGGCACTTCCTTTCCAAGTTGCAAATATACGAAAAAAGAAGCAATCTACAATACTTTCATAAAAAAAACATTGTATTGGGATTGCTCACTTGTCCAGCACTAAGCCTCATAAGGGATGGTCTTGGCTGAAGATGAGGCCGTCTTTTGTTTGGGCATTTCGATAGTACCATACATGGACTCATACTTGCGTACATTATCCTCGAGAGCCATCAACAGCTGCTTTGCATGGATAGGAGTCATAATTACTCTTTCGCGTACTATTGCGCATTCCTGGCCGGGCATCATCTGCGCAAAATCAAACACTATTTCGGTGGGGCTATGGGTAATAACGGCCAAATTGCTAAAAGTACCTTTAGCGACTTCTGGAGCCAAATCTATTTTAATTTTCTGTTCTTGCATACGTTATAATGACTAATAATGATAAAAATAGAGGCGTACACACGGCACGCCTCTACCCTATTTATTCAGGTTGACTAGCGGCTCTTCTGAACTGCTTCCAACTCTTGTTTGCTACCAACAATGATGTTCTGGTATTCGCGAAGACCAGTACCTGCTGGAATGAGGTGTCCCACGATAACATTCTCCTTCATGCCCTCGAGGTAATCCTGCTTAGCATTGATAGCAGCCTCGGTGAGCACCTTGGTAGTCTCCTGGAAGGAAGCTGCCGAGATGAAGGACTTGGTCTGCAACGAAGCCTTGGTGATACCCTGGAGTATCTGGCGAGAGGTTGCTGGCTTAGCATCGCGAGCGATGATTTCCTTCTTGTCCTGACGGCGAACGATTGAATTCTCGTCGCGGAGCATACGGGCAGTGATGATCTGGCCGTTTTCAACGTTCTCAGAATCGCCCTTGTCAACGATTACCTTCATGCCGAAGATAGCGTCGTTAGCCTCGTGGAAGTCAATCTTATTAACGAGCTCGCCCTCGAGGAAGCGGGTGTCGCCTGGGTCGAGAATCTCAACCTTGCGCATCATCTGGCGAACGATAACCTCAAAGTGCTTATCGTTGATCTTTACACCCTGGAGACGGTATACCTCCTGTACTTCGTTAACGATGTATTCCTGTACCTTGGAAGGTCCCTTGATGGCCA
This sequence comes from Bacteroidales bacterium, assembly GCA_024400415.1. Classification (GTDB taxonomy): domain Bacteria; phylum Bacteroidota; class Bacteroidia; order Bacteroidales; family P3; genus Colimorpha. The sequence continues at coordinate 23,605 of JAKSMS010000020.1, forward strand.
GAATGTCGGCAGGAGTGATGGCACCATCTGAGAGAGGAGTACCAGCCTTGATATAGTCGCCATCCTGAGCAAGGATCTGCTTGCTGGTTGGGATGAGATAGGTACGAACATCGCCGTCGCGAGAAGTAATGGTAATCTCACGGTTGTTGCGCTTAAGCTTCTTGGCAATGCCCACGGTACCATCAATCTCAGCCACGATGGCAGGATCGCTAGGATTACGAGCCTCAAACAGCTCGGTAACGCGAGGAAGACCTCCCGTGATATCGCCAGCCTTACCGAAAGCGCGTGGAATCTTAACCATGATATCACCAGCCTTAAGTTCCTGACCCTGCTCAACACCGATATGGGCACCTACTGGAAGGTCGTATACCTTGAGCACATTGCCATCAGCGTCAACGATGTTGAGGGTTGGGTTCTTGGTACGCTGACGAGATTCGATTACCACCTTGTCCTGAAGTCCGGTCTGGGCATCAGACTCAACGCGGAAGGTAACGTTCTCGATAACATTCTCGAAATTAACGCGACCGTCAACGTCGGTGATGATAACTGCATTATATGGATCCCACTCAGCAATCATATCGCCCTTCTCTACCACCTCGCCAGAGGCCTTGTAGAGCTTAGAACCATAAGGCAGGAGTGCCGAGAAGAGGGTAACACCCGTCTTCTGGTCAACGATGCTAAGTTCTGCAGAACGGCCTACAACAACATTGTAGGAATTGCCCTCGCGGTCGGTATATGGAACGAAGCGGAGCTCGTCGATTTCGAGACGGCCAGGATATTTAGCCTGGATGGTTGAGTTGGTACCGATGTTGCCACCAGCCACACCACCAACGTGGAATGTACGGAGGGTAAGCTGAGTACCAGGCTCACCGATTGCCTGTGCAGCGATAACGCCTACAGACTCGCCCTTCTGAACCATGTGGCCAGTTGCAAGGTTGCGGCCATAGCACTTGGCGCATACGCCATGGCGAGACTCGCAGGTGAGTACTGAACGGATCTCCACCTCTTCGATTGGTGAATCTTCGATCTTCTTGCAAATCTCTTCGGTGAGTTCCTCGCCGGCCATAGCAATGAGCTCGCCAGTCTGAGGATGATATATATCGTGTACAGAAGTACGGCCGAGAATCTTGTCTGACAGAGGAACTACCACATCCTCGCCCTTCTTCAGAGCGGTAGTTGGCAGGCCGCGCAGCGTACCGCAGTCCTCTTCGTTGATGATCACATCGTGAGCAACGTCAACGAGACGACGAGTCAGGTAACCAGCGTCGGCAGTCTTCAGTGCGGTATCAGCCAGACCCTTACGGGCACCGTGGGTCGAGATGAAGTACTCAAGCACTGACAGACCCTCTTTGAAGTTAGAGATAATTGGGTTCTCGATAATCTCGTTACCAGCAGCACCGGCTTTCTGAGGCTTAGCCATCAGTCCGCGCATACCGGAAAGCTGACGAATCTGCTCCTTGCTACCACGAGCACCTGAGTCATACATCATGAAGATTGGGTTGAATCCCTGATTATCAGACTTCAATCTCTTCATGAGGGTCTCAGTGAGCTGGTTGTTGGTATTGGTCCAAATATCGATAACGTGGTTATAACGCTCGTTGTTGGTGATAAGACCCATTGAGTACTGAGCCATAACCTCTTCTACCTCCTCGTTGGCCTTCAGGATCATCTCTTCCTTCTGGTCTGGGATGATTACGTCGCCAAGGTTGAATGACAGACCGCCACGGAATGCCATGCGATAACCCATATTCTTAATATCATCGAGGAATGCAGCGGTAACTGAGTTGCCGCAAACGGTAAAGAGATCACCGATGATGTCGCGCAGACTCTTCTTGCCCATTACCTGGTTGATGTAGCCATAAGCATCAGGAACAACCTGGTTGAACAAGATACGGCCCACAGTGGTGCGAAGACGGTCAGTCTTGATGAAGTGGCCATTGGCATCTACCACAGGGTTGCCATCCTTGTCGCGAACAACCTCGAACTCGGTACGGCTGCGCATAGCCACCTCGGCAGGAGTCTTGCAGTCGCGGTCGGTAAGCAGATTGCCGTCCTTATCCTTGATCACCTCCATGAAGGTCTTATCGGTCTTCACAAAGTCAAACTCATCTCTTTCGCGAGCAGCATCCAGTTTCACGCTGATGCAGGCATTCAGAGACACACGCTTCTCATTGTAGGCAATGATAACCTCTTCAGGGCTATAGAAGCGTGCACCTTCGCCCAGCATTGGGTGTTCAGGCTCGCTGCGACGAGGCTTGGTCATGTAGTACAGACCCAGCACCATGTCCTGAGAAGGCACAGAGATAGGAGCGCCGTTAGCAGGGTTAAGGATATTATGCGATGAGAGCATCAGCAGCTGAGTCTCAAGAACGGCTGCATTGCCCAGTGGCACGTGAACTGCCATCTGGTCACCATCAAAGTCGGCGTTGAAACCGGTACATACCAGTGGGTGCAGGCGGATGGCCTTGCCCTCAACCAGCTTAGGCTGGAAGGCCTGGATACCCAGACGGTGCAAGGTAGGAGCACGGTTCAACATGATTGGGTGGCCCTTCAATATATTCTCAAGGATTTCCCATACTACAGGATCCTTGCGGTCTACAATACGCTTAGCCGACTTCACGGTCTTTACCAAGCCGCGTTCCAGCATCTTACGGATAACGAATGGCTTGAACAGCTCGCTAGCCATATCCTTAGGAAGACCGCACTCATGCATCTTCAGCTCAGGACCTACAACGATAACCGAACGGCCAGAATAGTCGACACGCTTACCAAGCAAATTCTGACGGAAGCGGCCCTGCTTACCCTTAAGAGAATCGCTCAGCGACTTGAGAGCGCGATTAGAATCGCTCTTCACGCTGCTCACCTTGCGGCTATTGTCGAGCAATGAGTCCACAGCCTCCTGGAGCATACGCTTCTCATTGCGCATGATCACCTCAGGAGCCTTGATCTCAAAGAGTCTCTTCAAGCGGTTGTTACGGATGATCACACGACGATAGAGCTCGTTGATATCAGAGGTGGCGAAACGGCCGCCATCCAGTGGAACGAGAGGACGCAGATCTGGTGGGATAACAGGAAGGATAGTCAGGATCATCCACTCAGGACGGTTGTCCATTCCGCGGGCCTGCATACGCTTCTGAGAGTCACGGTAAGACTCAACAATATTGAGGCGCTTGAGCACGTCCTGCTTGCGCTGGGTAGAGGTCTCCTTGCCAGCACGGTCGCGCAGCTCGTAAGAAAGCTTGTCGAGATCGAGGTCGCAGAGCAAAGTATAGAGAGCCTCGGCACCCATGCCGCAGATGAACTTGTTAGGGTCAGTGTCAGGAAGCTGGTCGTTGCCTTCCAGTCTGTCCATTACAGCCATATACTCCTCTTCGGTGAGGAGGTCGAACTTGTTCACCTTAGCATCGTTCAGAGTAGCAGCGCCTGGCTGCATAACGATGTATTTCTCATAGTATATTACCTGCTCAAGCTTCTTGCTAGGGATGTCGAGCAGAGTACCAATCTTATTAGGCAGCGAACGGAAATACCAAATATGGGCTACTGGAACTACCAGCTCGATATGGCCCATACGCTCACGACGCACTTTTTTCTCGGTAACCTCTACGCCGCAACGGTCGCAAGTAATACCCTTATAACGGATACGCTTGTACTTACCGCAATGGCACTCCCAGTCGCGGGTAGGTCCGAAGATCTTCTCGCAGAACAAACCGTCACGCTCAGGCTTGTAGGTGCGATAGTTGATGGTCTCGGGCTTGGTAACCTCGCCATAGGAACGCTTCTTGATAGACTCAGGCGATGCCAGGCTGATGGTTATCGAGTTAAAATCGTTTTTTATTTGTGATTCGTTTTTAAATGCCATGTTTCTTCTTATTGAAAACCGAAAATTGAAATTTGAAAATTACTTGACGCAAATTCTCATTTTCCAAATTAATCAAACGTTACTTCGAGACCCAGACCACGGAGTTCGTGTACGAGTACATTGAAAGACTCTGGGATACCTGGGGTAGGCATATTGTCGCCCTTGACGATGGATTCGTATGCCTTGGCACGGCCGTTGACGTCGTCAGACTTCACGGTCAGCACCTCCTGCAGTACATTAGATGCACCGAATGCCTCGAGTGCCCAAACCTCCATCTCTCCGAAACGCTGGCCACCAAAGTTGGCCTTACCGCCGAGAGGCTGCTGGGTAATCAGACTGTAAGGTCCGATCGAACGAGCATGCATCTTGTCGTCAACCATGTGGTGGAGTTTCAGCATGTAGATGTATCCTACGGTAGCAGGCTGGTCGAAGCGCTCGCCGGTCTCGCCATCGTAAAGATAAGTACGGCCATTCTCTGGCAGACCAGCCTCACGCATGAGGGCATTGATCTGTTCGAGGGTAGCACCATCGAAGATAGGAGTCTTGAAACGCTTGTTGAGCTTCTTGCCAGCCCAACCGAGCACGGTCTCGTAGATCTGACCCAGGTTCATACGTGAAGGCACACCCAGAGGGTTCAGCACGATGTCCACAGGGGTACCGTCAGCCAGATAAGGCATATCCTCGGCACGTACAATCTTCGAAACGCAACCCTTGTTACCATGGCGGCCTGCCATCTTATCGCCGATGCGCAGTTTGCGCTTCATGGCGATATAGACCTTGGCCATCTGCACAATGCCGCTTGGGAGGTCGTCACCAACGGTGAGTGCAAACTTCGTACGGGTGAAGCGGCCATTGATCTCACGGAACTTGATCTGATAGTTGTTGAGCAGATCTCTGATCAGCTCGTTGGTTTCCTTATCGCTGGTCCACTTGTTAGGGCTAACCTCAGTATAGTCGATATTATTGAGGAGCTTAGCAGTGAACTTAGTCTTCTTAGGAATGAGTTCTTCGCGATGGGTAGAGTATACGCCGTTGCTTACCTTGCCGTTAAGCAGGATAATCAGGCGACCTATCAGCTTCTCCTTAAGCTCAGCAAGTTCGTTCTTCAGATCCTGCTCTGGCTGAGCCAGCAGTTCCTTCTCACGGGCCTTCTGCTTACGGTCGCGAATAATGCGGGCAAACAGCTTCTTGTCGATAACCACACCATGAATTGATGGAGGAACCTTCAAAGAGGCATCCTTCACGTCGCCAGCCTTGTCACCGAAGATGGCGCGCAGCAGCTTCTCTTCAGGAGTTGGGTCTGATTCGCCCTTAGGAGTGATCTTACCAATCAGGATATCGCCCTCCTTAACCTCGGCACCGATGCGGATAATACCGTTCTCGTCAAGGTCCTTGGTAGCCTCGTTGCTGACATTAGGAATATCGCGGGTGAGTTCCTCAACGCCGCGCTTGGTCTCGCGCACCTCGAGGGTGAACTCAGCAATATGCACAGAAGTGAAGATATCCTCCTTCACTACGCGCTCAGAGATCACGATAGCATCCTCGAAGTTGTAGCCCTTCCAAGGCATAAAGGCAACCATCATATTGCGGCCCAGAGCGAGCTCGCCACCCTGGGTGGCATAACCCTCGCAGAGCACCTGGCCCTTCTTCACCTTGTCGCCCTTCTTAACGATAGGACGCAGGTTGATAGAGCCATTGTCGTTGGTACGCTGATATTTGGTAAGCTTATATTCTTTAACGTCATCCTCAAAGCTGACGAGACGTTCTTTTTCTGAACGATTGTGGCGGATCACGATCTTGGTAGAGTCCACAAATTCTACCACGCCGTCGCTCTGAGCATTGAGCAGTACGCGTGAATCCTCAGCCACAGACTGCTCGATACCGGTTCCAACCAGAGGAATCTCAGGATTGAGCAGAGGCACAGCCTGGCGCATCATGTTAGATCCCATCAGTGCGCGGTTAGCATCGTCGTGCTCCAAGAAAGGAATCAGCGATGCAGCGATAGATGCAATCTGGTTTGATGCGATATCAATCAGGTCTACATCCTCTGGAGCCACGATTGGGAAGTCGGCCTGTCTACGGGCCTTAACTCTGCTGACAGCAATCTTGCCAGCCTCGTCCTGAGGAGTGGTAGCCTGAGCTACAGTCTTGTTCTCTTCGGCCTCAGCAGAGAGGTATACAGGCTCCTCGTTCAGCATTACCTGGCCGTCAACAACGCGCTTATATGGCGTCTCGATAAAGCCAAGGCTATTGATACGTGCATAAACGCAGAGAGAGGAGATAAGACCGATGTTAGGACCTTCAGGAGTCTCAATGGTACACAGACGGCCATAATGAGTATAGTGAACGTCGCGAACCTCGAAACCTGCACGCTCACGAGACAGACCGCCAGGACCCAAGGCAGAAATACGGCGCTTGTGAGTGATCTCGGCAAGAGGGTTGGTCTGGTCCATGAACTGAGACAGCTGATTGGTACCAAAGAAAGAGTTGATAACCGATGAGAGTGTCTTAGCGTTAATAAGGTCAGTAGGCTGGAAAGTCTCATTGTCGCGAACATTCATGCGCTCACGGATGGTACGGGCCATTCTGTTGAGACCCACGCCGAACTGGGCAGAAAGCTGCTCGCCCACAGTGCGGATGCGGCGGTTGCTCAAGTGGTCGATATCGTCCACGTCAGCCTTCTGGTTGATCAGTTGGATCAGGTATTTGATGATAGAGGTGATATCCTCCTTAGTCAGCACGCGCACCTCATCAGGAACAGAAAGGTTCAGTTTGGTGTTGATTCTGTAGCGACCCACATCGCCCAGATCGTAGCGCTTATCTGAGAAGAAGAGCTTTTCGATGATGCCGCGAGCGGTCTCCTCGTCTGGTGGCTCAGCATTTCTCAACTGACGATAGATATATTCAACAGCTTCCTTGGCATTGTTAGCTGTATCCTTCTTAAGAGTATTATAGATGACAGAAAAGTCCAGACCATCTTTATCCTCAGCCTTAACGAGGATCGACTTCACGTCGTCAAGTTCCAGAATTTTCTCGATATGATCTTCGGTAAGTTCGACATCGCGCTCGATAACCACCGAGGTACGTTCCATAGAAACAACCTCACCGGTATCCTCGTCAACGAAGTCTTCGGTCCAAGCATCCACAACACGTGCAGCAAGCTTCTTGCCAAGCACTTTCTTGAGGTTTGCTCTCGATACCTTCACCTCTTCTGCAAGGCTGAAGATATCCAAAATATCCTTATCAGACTCGAATCCGATAGCTCTCAGCAGCGTAGTGATAGGGAGCTTCTTCTTACGGTCGATATAGGCATACATCACATTGTTGATGTCGGTGGTAAATTCCATCCACGAGCCCCTGAATGGGATGATACGTGCCGAGTACAGCTGAGTACCATTGGAGTGGAACTGGGTGCTGAAGAAAACTCCAGGAGAACGATGCAGCTGCGATACAACTACACGCTCAGCTCCGTTGATAACGAAAGTGCCTTTGGGAGTCATGTAAGGGATCATGCCCAGATATACAGACTGCTCAATAGCCTTGAAGTCTTCATTCTCAGGATCATTGCAAGACAGCTTCAGCTTAGCCTTCAGAGGCACGCTGAAAGTCAGTCCACGCTCGATACACTCCTCGATAGAATAGCGGGGAGGATCAATGTAATAATCCAAAAATTCTAAAGTAAAATTATTGCGAGCATCTGAGATGGGGAAATTCTCCTTGAATACCTTGAAGAGGCCCTCTTCGAGACGGTTGTCAGGGTTGGTCTCAATCTGGAAAAAATCCTGGAAAGACTTCAGCTGGATATCAAGGAAGTCAGGGTATTCAAATTTGCGAACAGATGCAAAGTTTACTACTGTGGGTTGCTGGTTTGCCAAGGTTTTTAAGTTTAAAGTTTTAACGCGTTAACACTTGTGGCGATAGCCTTTCGGCTAAGAGAGTCGGCAATGATTCATGCCGAAATCCCGCAAAGGGGAAGAAGGAAGAAAACGATGCTAGATTGCACAGCAAAAGGGAATAGGCACTCCGACAGCTGCCGGAGGCCCTATTCCTTTTATTTGGATGAGCTAATAGCTAAAACTATTTAACCTCAACCTCAGCACCAGCCTCTTCGAGAGCCTTCTTGAGTGCCTCAGCCTCGTCCTTAGAAACGCCTTCCTTAACGGTCTTAGGAGCACCGTCAACGAGTTCCTTAGACTCCTTCAGACCAAGACCAGCCATGTCCTTAACGGCCTTTACAACGCCAAGCTTCTTGGTAGCGTCAGCTACACCCTTCAGGATAACGTCGAAAGAGGTCTTCTCCTCTGCTGCTGCTGCGCCTGCTGCTGGAGCTGCTGCTACTGCAACTGCTGCTGCTGCTGGTTCAATGCCGTATTCTTCTTTCAGAACGTCTGCGAGTTCTTTTACTTCTTTAACGGTGAGGTTAACGAGTTCTTCAGCGATAGCTTTGATATCTGCCATGATAATATAATTTTTAAATGTTTTACGAATAAATTGATTTTTTAATATTTTTGGCTTTTAAGGGAGCCGCCCTATTGAAAACTCAGGATCGCTCCTGAATGATAAAGACTAGAATGATTATTCAGCCTTCTCTGATAATGTTTCGAGAACACCGCAAATGGTATTGCCTGCGCTCTGGAGACCGGAGATAACGTTCTTAGCAGGTGACTGCAGAAGAGCGATAACGTCGGCGATAAGTTCGTTCTTGGACTTGATGTTAACAAGTGCATCGAGGTGCTGTTCACCTACATAGAAGCACTCCTCAACGTAAGCGCCCTTGAGAACTGGCTTAGGGCAGTTCTTCTCAGCTGCGCGGAAATCCTTGATGAGCTTAGCAGGAGCATTGTTGATGTTTGAAAGCATTATGCAGGATTCACCCTTGATCACACCAAAGAGTTCAGAGTAGTCCATGCCGGACTTCTCAAGAGCCTTGATGAGAAGAGTGTTCTTTACTACCTCAAGCTTCACCTCTTTGCGGAAAGCTGAGCGACGGAGCTTGCTGGTCTGAACCGAGTTCAAGCCTCCGATGTCAGCGATATAGAGATGAGGATAAGCCTTAATCTCTTCGCACAAAGAATCGATCAGCTGGTTTTTCTGTTCTATTCTCATAATGTTTCGATTATTTTACTTGGTTGTTGGATTAGAGAGTTGCTGCTTTGGTGTCTACCTTAACGCCTGCACTCATGGTGCTGCTGATGGCGATGCTCTTAACATAGGTACCCTTAGCTGCGGCTGGCTTCAGCTTGATGATCTGCTGGAGAACCTCGCGAGCGTTGTCAACGATCTTCTGATTGTCGAAGCTTACCTTTGCAACAGCGGTGTGGATGATACCGAATTTGTCAACCTTGAAGTCGATCTTACCGGCTTTTGCCTCCTGAACGGCTTTGCCAACTTCCATAGTAACGGTGCCAGTCTTGGGGTTCGGCATCAGGCCACGAGGACCAAGGATACGTCCGAGCGCACCAACCTTTGGCATAACACTAGGCATGGTAATAATAACGTCAACGTCCGTCCAACCGCCTTTTATCTTGGTGATGTACTCATCGAGACCATAATAATCGGCTCCGGCTGCCTTTGCCTCTTCTTCCTTATCTGGTGTGCAGAGTACCAGCACGCGAACCTGCTTACCGGTGCCGTGAGGCAGGGTAACGCTGCCGCGAACCATCTGGTTGGCCTTACGAGGGTCAACGCCCAGACGTACGTCGATGTCAACAGAAGCATCGAACTTGGTGTAGGTAATCTGTTTAACAACAGCTACGGCTTCTTCCAGAGAATAAACCTGGTCTTTGTCGAATTTGGCGAAAGCTTCTTTCTGCTTTTTGGTTAAATGTGCCATGTTTTGATCTGTGTTTGTGGTCATCGCACAACTCTGAGGAAGTGCTACCACGATAATAAATTTACTTGATTAAAATTACTTAGCCAGTGGACTCTCACCCGTAACAGTGATACCCATGCTTCTTGCAGTACCGGCAACCATGCTCATAGCTGATTCGATAGTGAAGCAGTTAAGGTCGGGCATTTTGCTCTCTGCAATCTGGCGAACCTGTTCCCAAGTCACAGAAGCAACCTTTACACGGTTAGGCTCACCAGAGCCCTTCTGTGCTTTAGAAACCTCTTTCAACTGAACGGCAACAGGAGGAGTCTTAATTACGAAATCGAAAGACTTGTCAGCATACACAGTGATGATAACTGGAACAACTTTGCCAGCCAAATCCTGAGTACGAGCGTTGAACTGCTTGCAGAATTCCATAATGTTCACACCCTTAGCACCAAGAGCTGGTCCTACAGGAGGAGCTGGATTTGCAGCAGCGCCTTTGATCTGTAATTTAATCAATCCTGCAACTTCTTTTGCCATGTTTTGATTAATTTTTAAATTAGTTAATTGATTCTTCGGCGTGGGCACTCGTCCCAACCACCAATTGATTCACTATTCCTCTTCAACCTGAGAGAAGTTAAGCTCGAGAGGCGTCTTGCGGCCAAAGATCTTGACCGTAACCTTGAGCTTCTTCTTCTCATCGTTCACCTCTTCCACTACGCCGCTAAAGCTGCTGAAGGGACCCTCCACGACCTTGACGTTCTGGCCGACCACATAGGTCTCCATACCATTCTCGCCAGTGTCTACAGCCTCGTCCATGTTGCCGAGGATGCGGTTGATCTCAGCAGGACGCATAGGGATAGGCTTGCCGATCTTACCCTTAGGGGATGGCTCGCGCAGGAAATCTAATACGTTAGGCACGTTCTGGATTACAGGCACTACCTCATCAAGCAAAACAGCCTCGATCAGCACATAGCCGGGGAAAAAGTTACGTTCCTTGATCACCTTCTTGCCATTGCGCTGTGAGACAACTTTCTCGGTAGGGATAAGAACCTGGGTAACGAGATCCTGCCAACCACGCTTAGCGACTTCGCTTTCGATGTATTCCTTGGCCTTCTTCT